>PMBQ01000071.1 GCA_003152955.1 Candidatus Bathyarchaeota archaeon | reverse complement strand
TTCCATCTGACGTCTGAAGTGCCGATCTTTCACTCTGGAAAGCGTTCTCCCCTCACTTCCAGAGCAGACATGGTTCTCTTCTTTGCCTCCCTACTCCGCATGTTTCTCCAAGTCTTCAGGACCAAAAGGACTATCGTCTCTGAGATTGCTCTGCTCAGGAAGGAAAACGAGATCCTGCTGCGAAGGTTAGGAAAGAAGAGGGTTCAATTCGGCTTCTACGACAAGTTCTTCTTGGTTGTGCTGACGCGCCAGCTCCTAGTGATCCGGTGAATCCGATCGTCGATAAGGTACAAGACAGGCTCGGGATTCCCGTGCCTTCGTCTTTGATCAGGGTGACCACCGCTGCACAAGCCAGCTCCGGCGCGCAGAAAATCGAAGGCGGACATCACCATTGAAAAAGATGTTCTGCAAGCCGGAACCGATCGAACCGAAGAAGGACCTGGGCCGTATGATGTGTCCAAAGCCAGCCATTTGGTGGATGACTTCAGCCATCTCGAGTGCATTTCCCGCTTTTTTGTGGAAATTCGAAGGCGGAGCTACAGGTCAGCAGGCACACAATTGGTCTGAGTTTGTCTACACCTGTAGACACACGAAAAAAGGTAGTCGAATCCATTTTGGGGTCTCACATGCCAAAGCTCAGGATCAGCTTCTATCTCTCCTTAGTTTTGTATCTGATGATTCTTTGCGGAGGGCCCGGTCAGGCTTCTTCGCAAAAACACGCAATTCTCATCCTAACGAACGGAAGTTCTCTCAGATTCACCAGATTCCAAAGAGAGCCTCTCGGTTCCGTTCTAGATCAATTGGCTCCCTCCCTCCCTTTCCGTATCGATACAGAGGTCAGCCCGGGGTATGCTCCCCGTCAACAAGAGGCAGCGAACGGCATTGGAAAGTCTCGGCTCGCCCATTTCCCCCGCAAAGCGACATCAACTCAATCCCAGAAATGTGTAATCGATACGGCGGCAGTCGTCAGCACACAGGATACATCGAGGCATCTGTACTCATTCGATGCACACCGGAAGATGACTTGCGACCTGAAACAGATAGGGACTCATGGCCTGTGGAGCAACTCGTCAAGGTTTTCGTATCTGTATGACGCAAATGGGAACCGATGCTTTGCACTTCTCCAATCATGGTCGCGCGGTCAATGGGTGGATTCGGCTCGGACATCATGCACTTATGACGCCGCCGGCAACCTACTTTCATTCGAGGAAGATCAAGCAAGAGACGGTGGCTGGGCGCCTTATCATCGGGAGAGTTGGACGTTCAATTCTCAGGGACAAATGATCCAGAGGCTTTCTGAGTATGCCGAGGATGGAGAATTGTATCTGTGGCAGAGGATCTTCTTTGCGTATGATTCTTCCGGGAACATGATATCGCTATTCAGCGATGTGAGTGTGAATGGCAAGATGGAAAATCTCTGGCGTTACACTATGACGTATGACGCACACGGAAATGAAATATGTGAACTTCAGGAATGCTGGGTGAATAATGCATGGTTGACCGTAGGTCGCACTGCGAGAACGTATGATGCAAAGGGAAATCCGTCTTCCTCTCTCTCCGAAAGTTTTGTTGACGGTCAATGGATTATGGAGGATCGAAGTATAACGGTCTACGCTGGCGATGGGAGATTCATCGAGGAGTCGGTAGAGAAATGGTCGGGCTCGCGCTGGTCACTGTGGTTGCGCTTTGCTTTAACGTACGACTCCAACGTAAATATCATCGAAGGTCTGACTGAGACGTGGGACGGAGGGCAATTGACAGACGCGGATAGACTGACCTATTCATATGATTCGGGGGCGAACGTAACATCGATACATCTATTCCGTTGGATTGATTCCTCATGGATATCGACAGATTGGGGTGGTGAAACCGGGTCTCCTATAGTAGTGGATGATGAGGTGGGTAATACTTACAACTTCGGCTTCTGCTACGATGTCAAAATCACGTACAAACCCGGAGTCAACGGAATCGGACCAGAAAAGTTGGATCTGCCGTCAGAATGGGCACTCGTACAAAACTATCCGAACCCGTTCAATCCGACAACAAAGATAGGGTTTGGGGTCTCGGGTCTGGGGTCTAGGGATGTACGCCTCGCCGTGTACGATCTGCTCGGCAGGGAGGTTGCAGTACTGCTTGATGAGCAGAAGGCTCCGGGCAATTATCAGGTTGAGTTCGATGGAGCGAAGCTCTCGTCTGGAGTGTACATTTATCGATTGACTGCTGGGAACTTCGTCGAGTCAAAACGAATGATGTTGTTGAGGTAGGATTGGCAACAGTCATGAATATGTCAAATGGAACTTGAGGTATTCATAACAACGAGGAGGTGCCGTCCCCGAACCAGTGCAGTGAAAGTGCAGTAACTCTATGCCAATCGATGGCAGTTTATGACAGTTTATCTCAACCCAGCTGAGGAGGAGTGCCCCGTTTTGCGCGTTTTGGGCGGTCATGGTCGGACTCTTAATCAGTGGGTTCCAGGTTCGAGTCCTGGTGGGTGCACGAGATAAGCTATTGATTTGTAAAGACTTATGGACCCACAAGGATCCAGGCTGTACGCGTATTGTATCCCGATTGGGGAAGTATTCTTGTTTTCTCGCGGTATCCCCAAAGTCTGTCTCACTTCCAAGTCTACCCTCACCTGCCACCGCTCGTACAGAATCTCCGCCCGTCAGGGATAGAACTCCTCACCATTTGATCTGCAAGCCAGGCGCATTGCCTTTTCACTCGACCATTGGCGAGCCTATTCCCGCAGCCGGTTTACTCCTATCTATCTGCGCCTCGCAGTTCATGAAGATACACTTTCTTGGGGAGGAGAGCTTGAGAATCTCCTTGACAGATATGCATTGAATGTGCATATTGAAGCATATGAGAACGACACTGAATATCGACGACCACCTTCTGAGCCAAGCATCGAAGCTCACCGGCATTTCCGAAAAGACCTCGCTTATTCGATTAGGTCTTGAAGCGCTCATCGCGTTGGAAAGCGCACGTCGGCTGGCGGTTCTTGGTGGGACGGAGAAGCATCTGCACGCCGCGCCGCGCCGTCGCTCCCAAACGGTCCAATGACACTGGTTGATACATCCGTTTGGATCGACCATTTTCGGCGTGGCAATGCCGAGCTTGAGCAGTTGCTTAATGCTGGGGTGGTTCTGCATCACCCTCTCATTTTTGGTGAGATCGCATGTGGCAATCTTCACAATAGAGCTGAAATTCTGAAGCTCCTTTCCTTGTTACCACAGGCACGCCTTTCAGAGTTTGATGAAACCATCCGGTTTCTTGAATTGAGAAAACTATTTGGCCTCGGTCTCGGTTGGATTGATATTAATCTGCTCGCCTCAACGCAATTGACAGGCTGTCGGCTATGGACTCTTGACAAAACGCTCATTCGTGCTGCAAAGAGTCTTGGTCTAAGTGAATGAGAGTCAATCGCTTGCGAAGTGCATGCAACGAAATCCGTGTCCCTCTGCAATATTCCATCCATGTCAAAATGCCATCACGGATCATGAGTTAAGTGCGACATTCTGTTCGATGAGAAGATAAGTGGCGGTGAGTTCTCGATTCAAGGAGGGGGATGTGCGCGCAGATTCTATCCGAAGAGTCACATTTCCCTCGGCGAGGCAATAGATGTCCCGCGATCCGTCTGTGAACACTTCGTAGATGAGTGACCTGGTTGCTTCTTACGCAGCGCGTCTGAAGTAATAGTGATGCAGCCCGTTCACCACAGCCACTCTGTCAATCTCCCCATCAGCCTGGACTTCTCTCGGTTCAGGTGAGTCTTTGTTCACACCCAAGTGAGTACGTTGAGTATTGTAGTAGCGGATGTAACTCTGCAGAATCCCCCGCAGGTGACTCTGGTTCATGATGATCAGATGGTCCAAGCATTCCCTCCGGACGCTCCCGACTAGTCTTTCGCAATATCCATTTTGNNCACGGAGATTTGTATGCGGTCAGGATTGGTTCCATACCAAGAGCGGAAACAGTCGCGGCAAACGCTCCACCGAACTTCGTATCGCGATCCCGTATGAGGAACCGCGGTGGTTCCGCATCTGAGAAAGCGTTTCGCAATTGTTGAGCGCACCACTGGGCCGTGGGATGCGCGGTCACGTTGAAGTGAATGATTCGGCGTCTGTCATGTGAAAGGAAGACAAGCACGTAGAGCAACCGGAAAGTGATGGTGGGAACGACGAGGAAGTCAACGGAGACAATCTGTGATGAATGGTTCTTCAAGAACGTTTTCTAGCGCTGCCTGGTTGTCCTTGGCGCTTTCTTCGGCATGTATCGTAGGACGGTAGACTCTGAGATATCAATCCCCAGTTTCAACAGCTCTCCATGAATTCGCGGAGCTCCCCAGAGGGGGTTTTCGTTAGCCATCACCTTGATCAGGTTGATTTGGGCCTGATGAATCTTCGGTCTGCCCGCGTCTGATCGGCTTTTTCATCTCCTAAACAATCTGAAGCTCTGCCGGTGCCAGCGGATGACAGTTTCAGGTTTGAAGACTAGGAGTGTCTCTTCCCAAGAACTGAAGGCATCGGTCATGGCACTGAAGAAGATCCTCTCAGAAGGGCGCAGTCGGGGTCTTGTGGAAGTACGAGAGAGTATTTCGAGCTGTTT
>PMBQ01000387.1:486-3901 GCA_003152955.1 Candidatus Bathyarchaeota archaeon | reverse complement strand
ACTGCCGACATCTCCGGAAACATCACAGAACAACTCGTCCTAAACGCTGGACATAGTGTGAAGGGCCGCAACCTGATTCCAGACTCCAGATCTCAAATACAAAAAGCCGCAAGAACAGCGCTGGCGTCAGAGCAGGTTGATGTTCTGATCATCACGGGCGGCACAGGACTCTCACCCCATGATATCACCATTGAAAGCATAAGCTCATTCTATCAGAAAGAGATCTCCGGCTTCGGCGAACTTTTCAGGAATGTGAGCTTTGACAGAATTGGCTCAGCGGCAATGCTAACCCGCGCAAGCGCTGGACTTGCCAAAGGCAAGGCAATCTTCTGCCTCCCCGGTTCACCTGATGCTGTTGAAACGGCTTTGAAAGAGTTGATCCTCCCCGAATTAGGTCACATAATCAAAGTCGGCCGTGAGCACTAGTTTGAATGTTTATACGATCTTGAGAACATGAAACCCAAAGCGAATCCTTACCCAAACAAGGTTGACAGAAGCGTCTAGTTTTCATTTAGGACAGATCAAATGATTTCCAGGGATCAAGATGGAAGCCATCGGACTGCACAAGAAAGGTGAA
This sequence comes from Candidatus Bathyarchaeota archaeon, assembly GCA_003152955.1. The sequence goes on along the minus strand of PMBQ01000387.1, from coordinate 3,324 downwards.
ATCGAACTTGGCCAGATATTCGAGTACTTCTCAAACCTGCCAAACTACCACAAGGCGGGGGCAATAGCATGCTTCACCGGAATTGTGCGTGAAGATCCTGTGCGCGAATCAGGCGCAAAAGTCACGCATCTGGAATACGAAGCATACGAGGAAGCTGCTTTGAATACAATGGAGCAAATTAGGCAAGACATGAAGAAACGTCCTGGAGTGTTTGAGGTGTCTATCCATCATGTAATCGACAAAGTGAATGTAGGTGAACCGAGTCTGTGGGTCGCAGTTCTTGGAGATCATAGACAAGAGGTTTTCGCAACGCTTTCAGAGACAGTTGATCGAGTCAAGAAGGAAGTGACGATTTGGAAGAAAGAGTTTACCGCTGCAGAATCGTACTGGGTATCCTCAGATGCGCACGGACATTAGACTTCCGTCATTGCCGTTGGATTTGTCCATAAATCCCCAAATAAGAGCAATAAGCTCAGCAAGAACCGGAGTGCTAGTGGTCTCTTGAGCACCGTCACAGTGAACGTTGCGTATTTCGCGCAGGCCCGCGAGTTAGCCGGAACAAATGAGGACGAATTTGTATTGAAAGATCCAGCTGACATGAATCACCTCTTCTCTGAGATTATGAACACCCACCCAAAGCTCCAGGGAATTAGAGACGTACTCAGTAGCTTGGTGAACGGTCGAGCGGTATGGGAGAATGTCGTATTGAATGATGGGGATCATGTTACTCTTTTTCCGCCGGTTGGTGGAGGCTAACGGACGACGGCCGCCGAAACCGTGAGTCTCTTGATACAACATTGGGAAACAACGTTTAATCCAACTTCGAAAAACTTCTCTTGGTTTAGTTGAAAAAGAAATGAACCGCAAATCCCACGCACCAGGTGACGATCATGGAGTCTCCGGCGTCGGTTTCAAGAATTTGACTCCAATACCAGAAGCTCTGCGGATAGTCTTCAGCAATTTGCCCAACAAGACGACTGCCGTAGAAAAGGTGCCTGTATCCTCAGCTCTCGGTCGAATCCTAGCTGAAGATGTCATTTCAGAAGTGAACATTCCATCCTTTGAGAAATCTACTAAGGACGGGTTTGCTGTGATCGCGGAGGATACTCACGGCGCAACACCCCCATCGCCGGTCTTCCTACGGGCAGTCGGCGCTGTTCAAATCGGGACGATTCCTGAGGTCCGTGTTCTTAGAGGCGAAGCTGTGTCGATCGTAACTGGAGGAAACATGCCCGAGGGAGCCAACGCTGTCGTGATGGTCGAGGACACGAGAAGAGACGAAGACGAAAACGTTCAGATCTTGGAAGAAGTGAGTGCTGCCGAAAATGTAACCCGCATCGGTGAGGACGTACAGAAAGGTTCGACGATTTTGAGAAGAGGAACTCGCTTACTCCCCCAAGATGTTGGAATGCTAACATGCATAGGATTGGGTCATGTCGCTGTCATATCGAGACTGAAGGTCGGTGTCCTTTCGACAGGCACTGAACTTCAGAGGGAGTCAGTCGATTCTTTGGGCAAGATCCCGGACGTCAACCGCCCTACGTTGATCAGTGCAGTACGGGAACTAGGTTGCGAACCTATCGATCTCGGAATAGTGGCTGATGACTACGATCAAATCCGCAATCGACTGGAGGAATGGATCAAGACAGTCGATGTCATGCTGGTCACTGCTGGAACCTCGGTGGGCCCTGCGGATCTGGTGCCGAAGGCCATCAATTCTCTAGCCAAACCTGGCATGTTGGTTCATGGATTAGCAATGCGACCAGCCATGCCAACAGGACTAGCCGTGGTTAATGGGAAACCAATCGTTTCGCTACCCGGTTTCCCCGTCTCAGCCTACATCGCCTTTCTGGAATTGGTGCAACCATTGATCGCCTACTTGCTGGGGATAGAGTGGCTACCGCGCCCAGTAGTGAAGGCGAAGCTAAGCAGTCGCGTTACAGGCGCTCATGGATTTCGAACATACTTACGCGTTCACGTCACACGCAACGATGAAGGTTACATTGCAGACCCGGTGAAAGCGTCAAGTTCCGCCATCCTAAGCAGCCTTGTTCACGCCAACGGGTTCCTGATAATTCCTGAGGATATCGAAGGCTTGGAGGAGGGACAAGAGGTCGATGTGGAACTGTTCCGTCCACCGGAACGCCGCCAAGCTGCGCCCTGATAACTGCACCCAATAACAGCTGGTCACACTCCTTGAAGTCCAAGAGAACTGGTACGCGAGGAACTTCAGAGCCGAGAACGGCTGACAGCTTGATGCGGATTAAGCACAAGACCGTTACTTGTGTGATCAGATGCCGAGGCAGAATCTTGTTGCTTAAACGAGCTCCAACAGTTCTCGTAAATCCCAATTTGTGGTCTGCGGTTACTGGCCGCGTCGAACACGGGCAGTCTTTTGAGGCATCAGCATTCCAAGAGATCCGTGAGGAGACTGGGCTGGGAAAAAGGAAGCTGAGATTGGTCAGACGCGGCAAGGGCTTTAGGCTTCGGATCCGTCGTGGAGTTGTGACTTTGGTTCAGCCATTTCTGTTCGACAGTAGAACTAGACTAGTCAGATTGAATTGGGAACACACTGACTCAAAGTGGGTCAGACCAGTCGACCTCCATAAGTTTAAGCTAATTCCCAAATTCAATCTCACGCTCAAATCCGTCGAGCCAGTGTGAAATCGTTCTGCATCCGTTCGCAGCCAAAATCATTCAAATCCAAAAAGCTCGGTCAATGACTTCAAGGCTTCACTTGGGGGAAACGTTCACACAGTACTCTGAAAAGCGGACTCCGCTCTACCCCCACGTTCGTTGCAGGTCTTACTTGTGGACCAGAAAACATGGTCCTCCCCC
>PMBQ01000387.1:0-476 GCA_003152955.1 Candidatus Bathyarchaeota archaeon | reverse complement strand
TTCTACCGGAGCCACGTTTGCCCGGAGCAATTCGGTAAAGGCAGGCACACGCTATTTTAAGCGTGTGCAAGTTACGAAAAATATGTGAAATCAGAAAAAGTCAGTGAAGGTGGTGGGTTTAGTATTCCTCTCCACCCCTTGAAGGTGGAGCTGGAGGTGGCTTCGCTGCAGCGATGACGTCATCGACTCGTAGGATCATCGAGGCGGCTTCAGTTGCGGATTTAATTGCCTGCTCCTTCACTCGAGCGGGTTCCAATACGCCTTGTTTCTTCATGTCCTTGACCTTGCCGTCGAAGACATCCACGCCCATCGAAACGCCATCTTTCTTTTCGTGAGCCGATCGGAGTGCTACCATGATGTCGATACGGTTCAGGCCGGCGTTGTCGGCGAGTGTTTTCGGTATTATCTCCAAGCTCTCTGCAAATGCCTCGATGGCAAGTTGTTCGCGCCCGCCCACTTTGATTGCGTATTCCTTA
>PMBQ01000184.1 GCA_003152955.1 Candidatus Bathyarchaeota archaeon | reverse complement strand
TAAACCTAGTGCTCCAAATTTCTCAAGCGGTCGAGAAGCGGTCCCTTGAAGAGAAGCTTCCGCCGGGAATATCCAGACGAGAACATGTAATCAAGGTCCTCTATGAGGAATTGACTCGATTTCTCGGAGAAGAACCAAGTAAGTTAACGATCGAACCTGGCAAGACTCGGGTCATAATGCTAGTGGGAATTCAGGGGACCGGGAAGACAACGGCTGCAGTGAAGCTCTCGCGCTTCTACCAGAAGCGTGGAATGCACCCCGCGATAGTCTGCGCCGACACGTATCGCCCCGGAGCCTATGATCAACTAAAACAACTTGCAGACAAAGTCAACGTTTCAGTCTATGGCGAACCTACCTCTAAGAACGTCTTGAAGACGGTCAAGAATGGAATGGAATCATTTACAGACCTAAAGCACGACCTGATCATCGTCGACACGGCTGGTCGCCACAAAGACGAACACGAACTCATGTCTGAAATGAAAGACCTGGCCGAACAAATCAAACCGAATGAGATAATCCTCGCAATTGACGCCTCAATCGGCCAAGCTGCAATGTCCCAAGCGACCGCTTTCAACGAGACCACCAAGATAGGCTCGATTTTCGTCACGAAACTTGACGGCACAGCAAAAGGTGGAGGCGCTCTATCTGCAGTAGCCGCAACCAATGCCAAAATCAAATTCATTGGAACAGGCGAGAAGATCGATGACATTGAGCAGTTTATTCCCTCAAGTTTCGTGGGACGCCTTCTTGGAATGGGCGACATCAAAGCCCTCGTGGATAAGGTACGCGAAGCGGAAGTAGTCGTTCCAGAGAAGAAAGTCCGAGCATTCCTCGAAGGCAAGTTCACCCTGAAAGATATGTATGATCAGATGGTCGCGGTCCGAAAAATGGGCCCGCTTAAGAAATTGATGGGGATGGTACCGGGGGGAATGAACTTACCTGACGATGCAATGGAGGTTGCAGAAAGGAGACTGGACTCTTGGCGCGTCATAATCCAATCAATGACCAGGAATGAAATAGAAGACCCAAAACTGGTCGACTCTTCGAGAGCAAGGAGGATAGCCAGAGGCTCGGGAACTTCAGACAAGGAAGTCAAGGAAATGATCAATCAATACTTCATGATGAAGAAAATGATGAAAAGCATGAAACGACGCGGCGCTGCGCTGGGTAAGGGGATGCCATTCCCCGTTCGACGATAGTAGACAAACAATACCGAGCATCAAAATTCCCATCGATATCGGTACCCGAACGTTACACAGAGAAGGCACAGCGACCTTCGCGACCCGCGGCCAAGAAGGTTAATTAGCCCGCGTCCTAGTCTGCTAACAAAATTCGAGGTCGCGCCCAACGGTGAAACGTTCAAAGGGTTATCGTTCAAGGACACGTTCACTTCTACGAAAGAAGCCTCGAGAGCGAGGAAAAATCGGGCTGAGTAGAATCCTTAGAGCGTACCAGCAGGGGGAGAAAGTTACAATCTTGCTCGAGCCATCGGTACACAAGGGCATGCCACACAGGCGCTACCATGGAAGAGTAGGGATAGTTCACAGCAAGCGCGGCAAATCCTATGTGGTTCATGTCGAAATGGGAAAACAAACGAAAGAGATCATCGCGCGCCCGGAACATCTGAGACCCATACATTGAGTTGAATCAATTGCCCAGAAAAATAATGGACTCAAAGGCCACTACCACGGCTGAAGCAAAGAAAACGTTAGAGAAGGCAAAGGAAGAAGAACTCGGGGAATTCCAGAGACGCACATTGGATTATGCCTCAAAGTTCTCTAGAATCCCCCCCGCAAAAGCTGAAAAGCTGGTTAAGGAATTATCTGAGAAATTTCAACTTGAAAGGAAGGACGCAATTCAGATAGTGAACACAATGCCCCGATACGCTGAAGAGTTACGGACAATTCTCACAGTAAAAGGAAAAATCGTGGGAGCTACCGAACTAGAGAATATTCTCAAACTTGTCAATGGCTACCGAGAATAGCGAAATGCGACTATAACCGAAGACCGTGGTATAGGAAGACTTTTTTCCTTGCAAGCCCACCTGAATAGGTGGATGCGCTGGACTTTGCAAAATTCTGGGCATAGTCCCGAAGATACGGCAATTGACTTAGCACATAGACTTTCACCATTCTGCCTCGTCTAATGTGAGAGAAAGCGCAACGAATTCTGGAGAAGAATACATTGAATGAACATATGGGAAGCCCAGCGGAAAGAAACATCGGGTTACCATCATCTCAGGGGTTTAGGCCTTCTGCAAGTACACCGTCTGAAGCAGGTGTTCCGCCTCGCCTATACGAGGAGTATGCATACGTACTAGACTTTCTGCAATATGGGAGACCAGTAGCTGACAAGTCAAGACACCTAGCCCTTCCTACAGTTCAAGTGATCGGCGAGACCTACTTTACGCTGCTCGAAGCTGAAGTACGATCAGGTGCACCGGTCAGTCTTCACGAGCGAGTGTACATAGGAAAGGACCGCCGTGAGAAGATCAATCGAATCATGGGAAGGATCGGCTACAACGATTTGACGGCTAACGCAAAGGCCGAGGTGCTTTCCGTTCTGGAAGAACTGATTGGCAATCAAGAACAACGGTTCGTAGCTTTCTTCAACAATTCTCAGGCAATCACACCGCGCATGCATGCACTGGAACTGCTCCCTGGAATAGGAAAGAAATCAATGTGGCAAATAATCAACGCTCGAGAGAAGAAAACCTTCACCGACTTCAAAGACCTTCAGGACCGAACGAACATGGGAGACCCAATCAAAGTAATCGCAAAGAGAATTTTGGATGAGTTGACCGGTGGCGAAAAATACCGCATCTTCTCAAGAGCACTCTGAACCGCTCACTAACGATGTGTTAGAAGAGAGCTACTAGTTTGCCCCGAAGAGTAGTCCTACACGTAGACCTTGACTATTTCTACGCTCAGTGTGAAGAGAACCTGAATCCCAACCTCCGTGGCAAACCAGTTGTCGTCTGCGTCTATTCGGGGAGAACTGATGACAGCGGTGTGGTCAGCACATGCAATTACGAAGCCAGAAAGTATGGAGTCAAGGCAGGAATCCCAATTGCCCGCGCAAAAAAGCTTCTTGGAACAGCAGATGCATCCTTTCGCCCAACCAATCGCCCGCATTACGCAGAGGTGTCCGACAGAATAATGGAAACATTGGAAACCTTCGGCGATACTTTCGAAAAGGTGGGAATCGACGAAGCTTATTTGGACTTCACTTCTGAAACGAATGGAGACATCTACCGAGCTGAAAGCATCGCACGTGAGATAAAACAGAAAGTTTTGGAACAAGAAAAGATTTCTTGTTCTGTCGGTGTCGCACCAAACAAGCTGCTTGCGAAGATCGGGTCGGACCTCAACAAACCGAACGGCCTCACGGTAGTTAGACCTGAAAACGTTAGACTCTTTCTCGGAGAATTATCGGTCGACAAGATCCCTGGCGTGGGAAAGAGAACTGAAGAGAAACTTGACCAGTTAAAGGTCAAGACAATCGATCAACTTGCGACGCATGATGTTTCGGTTTTGCACGAAATCTTCGGGAACACATTGGGAACCTATCTGTACAGAGCGGCACGAGGAGAGGACGAAGAGCCAGTGGAACGACGAGAGCAACCAACACAATTAAGTCGGATTGCGACTTTGAAAAGGAACACTCACAACATTTCGGAGATCCTACCGCTTCTTGAAGACCTGGCAAACTCAGCAGCAGAGAAACTAACTGAGAAAACTATGACCTGCAAAACCGTCAGCATTCTTGCCATACTTGGCGACCTAAGTATCCACAGCAAGTCGAGAACACTCGATTCGCCCACATCCGATATGAGTACCATTGCGCAAGCCTCGAAAGATTTGCTCGAACAATTCCTACAATCAGAATCAACCGCAACAGTTCGCAGAGTCGGAGTGAAACTCTCCGGCCTTTCAGGGCGAAGCGGACAGACAGATATCTCCAAATTTCTCCGCTAGCACTTGAACAAACCCTTGATGATCTTCAGCAGCGGAAGTGTTTGATCTGGCCTGGGTACGACGTGAACTTGACTCCATAGGAATACCCCCCCTCAAGCGATTCGGCCAGCACTTCCTAATTGACAGTAAAACTAGAGACGAGCTGATTGAACTTGCGGAATTGACAGCAGACGATACGGTCTTGGAGGTTGGCCCCGGCCTAGGATTCCTTACGTCAGCTCTCGCAGAGAAGGCAGGTCACGTCATCGCAGTCGAGAAGGACAGAACACTCGCCGCTTATCTGAAGGACAGGTTCTCCAACTACCGCAACCTCTCAGTGATCCAGGGAGACATACTGAACACCAAAATCCCCGATAACGCGAAGATCGTGTCCAGTCCCCCATACAACATTTCATCACGATTAGTACTCCAGATACTGAACAGTCAATTTAGGCTCGCAGCTCTTTTGATGCAAGAGGAATTCGTCGGAAGATTAACAGCCCCGTCCGGATCACGCGATTATGGAAGACTGACAGTCATGCTTCAATTCAGAGCACAGGCGAAATTCGCCAGACGAATATCACGATCAGCTTTCTATCCACAGCCCAGAGTAGACTCGGCGCTTGTAACAATCTTGCCAACCATCGAACCTCTCATGAAGAACAGGGGGCTATTCGAAGACTTGGTGCGTGTGCTCTTCACACAGCGGCGAAGAAAACTACGGGGAGTCTTAACTAGGCAGCTAGAGCGCCGCTATCCAGATCAATCTGATCACATATTCAAACGAATCACTGTTCCCGAAAAGAGAATATTTGAAATTACTCCACAAGAATTTGCAACGCTGTCTGATCAGATCGCAGAGGCCTTGATGGATAATGGCGGAGCATCGTAATGGGAGTTAGAGTCGTTCTTCTCGAACCTGAGAAGCCGGGAAACATAGGCGCGATAGCACGCTCAATGAAAAATTTTGATCTCAACGACCTTTGGATTATCAACCCGAAAACAAGGGTTGACGGCGACGCGAGGGCGTATGCGATGCGCGGTCTCCAAATCCTCGAATCAGCAAGAATTGTTCAAACCATTGACGAGGCACTCAAGGATATTCATGTGGTAGTCGGGACAAGTTCCGTGGCAGCGAGAAGCTCATCGAACGTATCGCGAGTAGCAATCACTCCCAAGCAACTTGCCGAGAGAGTTTCCAGCACAAAGGGATCTATCGCACTTGTGTTTGGCAGAGAGAGCTCAGGACTCACCAATCAGGAATTGGCTGCGTGCGATTTCATGGTCACTATACCTGCAAGTCATGACTATAATGTTCTGAACGTCGCAACGGCGGCCTCAATCATGTTCTATGAGATTTTTCACAAAACAAAGGCTCGACAGGACGAGCTTGCTTCGGAACCCTCCAAACAGAGACTCCTGATCCAATTTGACCGACTAACAAGAAAATGTGAAATGCAATCGCACAGACGCAGACTGGCACAACGCGCACTCCGCAATGTAATTTCGCGTTCGTTTATCTCAAGGCGTGAGGCATCCCTGCTCGTTGGTGTCTTCAGAAAGGCTGTTTCAAGACTGGTCTAAACTTAAGTAACCCTCTTAACATTCAGGCCAGAACCCTCGAGCAGATGAGACATGAAGGGCAGAAACTATAGGCAAATCAAGGGGCAACCTTACACACGGCTAAAGTACATCCATGGAACGCCTCCTCCGAAAATTTCAAAATTCATGATGGGCGACACAAAGAGCAAATTCGAATACCGATTCTCTCTGGTTGCACAAGGCCCAGTGCAGATAAGACACAATGCACTTGAAGCTGCTCGAGTCGCGGCGAACAAAGTCATGTTTGACGCGCTAGGTGAAGCAGGGTATAAAATTCATCTGCGCGTTTATCCGCACGTTATCCTGCGTGAAAACCGCATGATCGCTACGGCAGGAGCTGACAGGTTACAGGAAGGTATGCGAAGAGCGTTCGGCAAACCGTCCGGGAGAGCAGCCAGAATCAAGTACGGGCAATCAATCTTGGACATTTACGTCAATGGCAACGCGATTGATGCGGCTAAACAGGCTCTCCGCGTCGGATCAACGAAACTCTCGATTGCGTGCGTTATCAACAAAGAAAGTCTCGTCGCTCAACCTGCAGTTGCATAACTTAGAGCGCTAGACCAGCGATACTTCTTCGGTCAGATATGGCCGAATCCAGGTATTCGGCTTTTGGCGAATTCCACCCGGTCACAACTGGATGGGCCTCTTTTGGTAGCCTTGACTTTGGAGAACGGTTAAGTTGTGCCCTCTAGCCAGCTAAAGCGATGCCAAGCCTTGTACCGGTTTGAAGAGAACAGAATAGTTGAGGAGATCAGGAAGCACTGTTCAAAACGCGTCTTGTTGCAAATGCCTGAAGGGCTGAAGCCGCACGCCTTCAAATTGGCTAAGCTACTTGAGAAGGAGACAGGCGTCGAAGTCTTCCTCTCAGGCGACCCCTGTTATGGTGCTTGCGATCTAGCGCTTTCACCTAAGA
>PMBQ01000450.1 GCA_003152955.1 Candidatus Bathyarchaeota archaeon | reverse complement strand
AATTTTCCGTTCTTGATCAAGCTGTCAACAAGAGCAACCATCGCTTCCTCGGCTTCGCCTCTGATGATCCCGTCGACAGATCGGGATGATTTCATGATTTCCTGACTGAAGTATGACGCGGTTAGTCCTCCCAGTATGACCGAAGAATTCGGGTGCAACTGCTTGCATATCTCAGCGGTCCTCACGGCCCCGTCCGAATGGATGCCCCAATGAAGGTCAATCGCAAAAACCCTCGAATCCAAATCTTTGACTAGTGACGCAATCGTGCAGCTTGGTACGGTCAACATCCGCTCCGCCAAATTCACAATTTTCACACGAAAGCCGTTCTTTACGAGATGCTCTGCAATGCTCAGAACTCCAAAAGGAATCATGATGAAGAGTGGAGAGAATATGCCTACAGTCCTCGCTATCGGGCCGGGAAACCAGGGCTTTTTTCCATATTCCGCAAATGATGGTGGATGTAGAAAAATAACGTCGTACGAAGCCAACGACCGCGCCTGAATGGGTGCACTGTTTTGAGGGAGTTTATTATCCATAGCGGGAAAGCGGCTTTGTCGGAAAGACGTTACTTGTGATTGCCTTACCCGGCACAAGTATCTGCTGAGCAGAACTCATACTGCTATGCTATTTCTCAGAATGTGATTGTGATTCGGACGCAGGTGCTAGGCTTTCGATAAGCTCTAAGACTAGGTTCTTATCCATTTCCACGTACCCCTCAGTGATCTTCGCGATAGATTTGTAGAACTCTCCTCTCGCGGACTTCAGTATGTCAGCTGATAGTCTAGGAACCCATTTGCCTAAATGTTCGTCCAGAAAGTTTCTTTGAACCTCAAGACACTTCATGGCTTCCAGAATATTGCCATCTTTGAGAGCTGTATTGGTCTTCTCGCAAAGATGAGTCATAAACTGCAGTTCGAGCGCGATATGGTCTTCAGGCTCTTTGAACTGCCCGGCCTTGTCAACACCCATACTCCTGTAGAGCTTGAGCACTTCGTCCCGAGGTTCCTGCATTATGAGCTGTCCATCACTGAAGTAGGCGGATTCGGATGGGTGGGCTGGCACGCGCCATACACCAAGAAACAAACCGGCGTACTCCACTGCCAGCTCTAGTCTAGCCTTCTCTAGATCGTCTATATTCAGACTCGAGGCAAATTCAGCGATCTGGTTGAATCCTTCAGCCAATCCAGTTCCGCGAACTTCTGGATCCTGGGCCGAAGCTAGAAAAAGATCTCTCTTTTCAGACAGTTCTCGTAGGTAGTCTACCGTTGCTTCTGTGGCGTATGTTCTCGCGAGGAACCCGTAGATTACTTTTCGATTCTCATTTGCTGAGACTAGTTCTTGAATGATTTCGGGTTGCGTGAACTCTCAACTCTGCATATTCGTACGCGGGTCGGATATTAAACACGCCTAGTCACTCCTAAGTTGGTTTCCAGTTCCCATAGGGCGCTTTAATGCACAATGGCGATGTGAGCCGGATCGATACTTCCAAGTTCCTTCAACACTCTCGGAATGTCATGCATCGAGCTTAGAACGAACGCAATACGAAGTCTATTTACCGACCAATGAAATTCGTTGGAACTGGCTATTTGCAAGCAGGTAACCTTGAAAAGCGGCACGAGAACTATGTGGAAATTGCAGATCGAAAGGAGCTAGTGTATATGTCTGCGGAGAAGAGAGCCCCAGTTGGTAAGCAGCGGATTAGCCGACGGCAGATGTTCAAGAAAATAGTGACACTCGGTGCGGGCGAGCCCGTTGACCCCAAACAAGACCAGACAGGGATTGGGGGAACGGTCAAGTACCACTGGGGAGCGGTTGTTGGAGCGACGATTGTGGCTGCAGAAAAGTCTGCAGTCTCAGACAACTCTGGCAAGTATCAGCTTCTAGGATTAACTCCAGGAGATTACAGTGTCACAGTGAAGGTGAACTTTCCAGGTTACGAAACAATTCCTCAGAATGTGAGAGTGGCTGCTGGAGAAAGGAGCGTTGTAGACTTCTACTTGGATTTCGAGAGAACTCTCGTGCACGGCCATGTCTACGACAAGGATGGAATACCAATCGCGGGGGCTGCACTCTCAGTCGTGAGGAGCGGCAATGATGAGGAAACCGCGGTGACTGACGAGAAAGGATACTTCAAGTTCGAAAATGCACGGCCCGGATACCAATTCATCCGAGTCAACGCACAAGCCTACATGGGAGAGACGCGCGATTTTGATGCCAAGAAAGACGAGGAGACAAAGTTTGAATTTCACCTGGTGCAGGCAGACTGCAAGGTCAGTGGCATAGTATTGGGTGACAACGACCGACCGATAGGCGCCGAAATTGCGCTGTCCTCGGGAACCGGAATAATGCTCCAGAAGATACAATCAAACGCGGAAACCGGGAGCTACGAATTCTCCGTCGTCCCAGGCGTTTATGGTCTCCTCCTCACAGCGCCGGAGTATCAGGCACTTGGATGGCGCGGACAAATCTCCGGAGACCAGAAGCTGGATTTCAAGCTTGAGCTGGGCATCGGTCTTCGGTCCTCTTCTTCGTCACCGATTCGACCATATACTCCAGAGGATATTAGATGGCCGTAGACGCTCACGAGGCAGCGACATCCGCTCAATCTCCGCGCCACGACAACTACGCTCGATCATGTCGTAATAGAATTGTATTTTAGTCGTGCTCATTGCGCGATCGATCGGACTTGATCAGCGAGGAGGTATGCTAGTCTCATGCTGATCTGCTATTCCAGCAAGACATATTCATCAAGAAATCCATTTCTGAAGAGTTATTTCTGGTCAAGATTGAAAAAGATGGCACAAGTTGCAGAATCAAGTAGTGCGCGGGTAATACTTGATATCGGATGTGGCAAAGGCGAATTGCTCATGATCGTCGCTGATAGGTCCTCAGGATCCGAGTACGTCGGAGTGGACCTTGGAACTAATCTTCAGGAGGCAAAGA
>PMBQ01000430.1 GCA_003152955.1 Candidatus Bathyarchaeota archaeon | reverse complement strand
AGTGTTGATTCATCCCAGAGAATATACCGATCTTTTTCCAGAATTCAAGGCCAAGATCGATGAACTGTTCCGGCGAGTTAGTGGCATCATAAGCTTTAGGACGTTCCTTATTAGAAATAGTGATAGATTGCCGCAACTTCATGAAGGGTAATTGAGAAATGCGAATCCCGATAGGTCTATTCTCATATCAAAAAACTCAGAGCTTTCTGAGGGAACGTAATGTTCGCATAGGACGTTTTGTGAGAATTGTTGGTGGGAAGGTCGTTCTCGAAGAGGGGTCTCAAGTGGATTCACATTCAAAAATCCTCTCACAAGATTTCCGCCTAGGCAAGAAAGCAAGACTCCAGCATCATGTATACGTTAGTGCGGAACGCCTTGACGAAAACTCCAGCCTACACATAGCGGAGAACACGGAGATTTTCACTCAATCTCTTCTGGACTGTACGGCAGGCATAAGCATCGGCAAAAATGTTGGAATAGGTGGAAGAAGTCTGCTTTTTACTCACGGTGGCTGGGAAATCGGTGGACACCGCACAAAGTACGGCTCGATCACCATTGAGGACAATGCTTGGTTAGGGTGGGATGTGAAGGTACTTCCCGGTGTCACAATTGGTGAGGGAGCGGCGGTAGGCCTATCAGCAGTCGTTACAAAGGACGTACCATCCTACTCGGTTGTCGCTGGGAATCCCGCTAGAGTCATAAAATTACGCACGCAAGCTTCTCGACCAGATGAATTGCCACGAAGCACCAATTCGTCGCAATGAAAACAATGAAANNTGATATATTCCCAATAATCAACGCTGCTTCCATATCGCTCCATTTCGTCGGCGGTCCCACAGATCGGTAAGTTTTGTTCGGCTATCAGCAGCTCATTCCACCCAATGTCCCGGAGCATTCCGCTTGTTGATTATTGGCGTTTCTCAAGCTTTTCTGCAAAATGATAAGTAAGTCGCGGCTGGGAAGAACGCTAAGTAGCTGGCGGCGCATCAATTTGAGCACAAGAGAAAGAGGATACAGGATCTGTAGTCGCTGCGTGATGGATACTTCAGATCCTGAAATCGAGTTCGACGAGAACGGAGTGTGCAACCATTGTCATATTTATGACAAGAGGGTGAAAAGCAGCGTATTCACCGGTGAGGAAGGAACTCGACGGCTCGAAGAAATCGTGACTAAGATCAAGAAAGACGGCGCGGGGAAGAAATTTGATTGCGTGATCGGAGTGAGCGGGGGTGTGGACAGTACCTTCGTCGCCTACAAAGTCAAACAGTTGGGACTGAGGCCCCTTGCTGTGCATCTTGACAATGGTTGGGATTCTGANNAACAACATTCACAAGGTATTGAAAACCCTAGACATAGATCTGCACACTCATGTAATGGATTGGGAGGAATTCAAGGATCTCCAGCTGGCCTTCCTGAAGGCGTCAACACCCGACTCAGAAATCCCCACAGACCACGCCATCGTCTCCCTTCTGTACCAGATGGCGGAGAAGATTGATGTGAAGTATATTGTCATCGGTCGCAACGTTCGCACAGAGACACACATTGCCCCCGCTTGGTCGATGGGCCATTTTGACTGGAAGTATATAGAAAGCGTGCATAGACAATATGGCCACGTGCCTCTGAGAACTTTTCCTCATCGAAGCAGGCGACAGGATCTGTACTATAGAGAGAAGCATCAATGGATTAGCATCCTCGATTATGTAGACTACGTGAAGAAAGACGCCGTCAAGATTCTCGAGCGAGAGCTGGGCTGGCAGTACTACGGCGGGAAGCATTTCGAATCCATCTACACCAGGTTCTTTCAAGGCTACATTCTTCCTCGCAAATTCGGCTACGACAAAAGGAGAGGCCACCTCTCCAGCCTAATCTGCTCTGGCGAAACCACGCGAGAGGAAGCGCTCGAGGCGTTGAAGGAACCGTCATACCCGCTGGAGATGCAGGAGGAAGATAGAGAGTATGTCATCAAGAAGTTTGGAATCACTGAAGACGAATTCGAACAAATAATGAATCTCCCCAAGAAGACCATCTACGATTATCCTTCGTACACACGAGATGATCGGAGACTGGTCACTCGACTCCTTAAGAAGGGATACAAGGCGTACCGTTTGCTGCGCGGGTAGCTTTCCGCTGAAACGCAAGGTCAGGCATGGGGGAGATTGGATGGAGCAAGTCTTGATCATGTGTGCCTCTCACCCGCAGGCCGATCCAAGGCCTAATCGGATGATTCACTGGCTGAAGGACAAGTACGCGGTGACTGTGCTCGGACTAGAGCCGGTTAATGTTGATGGAGTCGAGAGCATTGGCGTTCCCAGTTTCAGTCAAGGTTTCGTGCTCACGGTAATCAGGAAATGCATCGCATTGCTGGGCATGTTGTTCGTCCACCTGGGATTCCTAGGGTTAGCAGAGTCACTATCGCTGAACTTGCACGCGCGGATTGCCAGCCATATTGATCCCAATGCGTTGAATAGGCTTCAAAACGCAAACTTCGATCTCATAGTATCCCATGACATTGTGCTTCTTCCGTTAGCATTCGCCGTGCGGAAGAAAGCCAAAGTGCTGTTGGACGCTCGTGAGTTCTACCCACGTCATTACGTGGACCGACCCCTCTGGCGGTTAATCAGCCAGCCTGAGATGGACTACCTTTGCGAAATTTACCTACACAAATGCGAGGGCATGATCACTGTCTCGGATGGAATAGCTGAGGAGTACAAAAAACGCTACAGAGTCAACTCCCAAGTTGTTCTAAGCCTGCCCGAGTTCAAGGAGCTTTCGCCAACTCCAGTGAGAATCGACAACATTAGGATAATTCATCACGGAATAGCGAGCCCATCGCGTCGGCTCGATCAAATGATCGAAATGATGGACCACGTGGACAAGAGGTTTTCATTGGACGTGATGCTTGTCCCACAGAAATCTCGATACTGGGACAAGCTTGTCGAGATGGCGAGTGCAAGGACAAATGTGAGAATAATCCCTCCGGTTCCGATGAACGAAATAGTGACTTTCACTCACGCGTATGATATCGGCCTCTTCCTGAGCGCTTCTACAACATTCAACCTCAAGTATGCTTTGCCGAACAAACTGTTCGAATTCGTACAGGCACGATTGGCCGTGGCAATCGGCCCCTCGATTGAAATGCGAAAGATCGTGGAAAAATATGATTGTGGAGTCGTCTCTAGAGATTTCGAGCCAGAGTCAATGGCAGAAGTCTTGAATCAGCTTACGTCCGAGCGGGTGATGTACTACAAGAATCAGTCTCACAAAGCCTCGCACGAACTAAACGCTCAAACAAACACTGAGAAAGTGAGGCAGATCGTCCGCGAACTTGNNTCGAAAACGACAGTTAATTTAGGTTGCAAACATTAGCACACGGAGATAGCACTGGATACTAGGTTCGCTAACGTCGGAACGTGGATAGGGAAATGATCACGATTGTCGATTACGGGATGGGCAACCTTGGGTCAATCGCGAATATGCTAAAGAAAATAGGCGCACAATCATCAATTTCATCCGACCCTAAAACCATCAAGGGAGCCGAGAAATTGATCTTGCCCGGTGTTGGTGCTTTCGACAATGGTATGAAGAACCTCGCCCGGCGAGATCTGATTGAACTGCTCAATACGCAGGTGCTAGATGAGAAGAAACCTATTCTCGGCCTCTGTCTTGGGATGCAGCTTTTCACGAGAGCCAGCGAAGAGGGGGAAATGAAAGGTCTAGGCTGGATAGACGCTGACACAGTTCGGTTCAAATTCGACGGGAAAGATACTATCCCGAAAATACCCCACATGGGTTGGAACACTCTTCAAATCCGTCGGTTTCACACGCTACTAGCGGACCTCGGAGAAGACACACGGTTCTACTTTGTTCATTCGTACTATTTGCAATGCAAGAACCAAGATGATGTCCTCGCTAAGACAACATACGGCTGCGACTTCCCATCCATCATCGCGAAGGACAACATACTCGGGGCACAGTTCCATCCTGAAAAGAGCCATAAATTCGGTATGAGACTTCTGAAGAATTTCGCGGAGCGTGTCTGAGTGCTCCAAACGCGTGTAATCCCCTGCCTACTTCTCAAACATCTGGGCCTGGTCAAGACGGTCAAGTTCAAAGACCCAACGTACTTGGGAGACCCCATCAACATTGTCAAGATCTTCAACGACAAAGAAGTAGATGAACTCATTTTCCTAGACATCACTGCCACAGTCGAAAACACAAATCCGCCGTTCAGCTTGCTGACTAAGATTACAACCGAATGCTTCATGCCTTTGGGATACGGAGGCGGCATTCGCCGCATTCAAGACATTGAGAGGATTCTAAGTCTCGGAGTGGAGAAAATCGTCATCAACAGCTACACCATCGAGAACCCGTCATTTATCACAGCCGCCGCCGACTTCGCAGGCAGCCAAGCAGTCGTCGTGTCCATAGATGTCAAGAAGAATCTCGCTAACCGTTATGAGGTGTACACCCAATCCGGTCAGAAAGCTAC
>PMBQ01000054.1 GCA_003152955.1 Candidatus Bathyarchaeota archaeon | reverse complement strand
GATTGCCACCGGCATGACGTAGACCGGAATCAAAACGTAGAATCCAACCTGTTCAGTGACTGATGTTCCGCTGATAGGAAACAGGGAGACTCCTAATGAAATTGCCAGGACGAATGGGATCGCGAGCAGGCGAGCCATCTCTCTCCTCCTGAATAGTGAACGGATGTCCTTTCGGAAAATCGCAGACTCAGCTACGCCAAATCCTGGAAGAAATGAAACTGATGTGGTCGGATGGTAGGACCGATTGGTTAGCCTGATTGCGACAGGAACTGGAACCCAGTAAAGCGCGCGAAGTCTCACGGCCAGAACGAAAAGGGCGATGAAGAATCCGAGCGTTAGAAGTCCAAATTCCGACGAGGCCAGAACGTCCCCCTGCGATCCGCTGAGAACCGCTAAAGAAGGCCATACGATGGGGACGAACCATGCAGCCGTTACGGTTTGCATTACACCCCCCAAGACGTAAACGATTATTCTCCCACTGAACAGTAGCTGAAAGAAAACCAGCACGACGATTGTTAAAGCCAGACGAACAAAAATCCCAGACCGACCACTCTTCCTGTAGAAACTCGAGGATATTCGATTGGTAAGCGCCCGCAATAGCTCCACAACACTCGCACCAGTGAAGAGCGAGAGAACAGACATGACTGCTGCTATCCCCCAAACCGGAACCATGTTGAAGAGTACAGCTGGTCCGAGGGACACGCCAAGCAGGAATGAGAGCATGAAGGAATAAGTGTAGGAGAGCGAGATCGTTGAGCCCGCCACGTATTCCGAGGGCGAGATCGGCAACCAGTTGACTAGGTCTGTACTCATGGATTGCATCGGCTGACTTATCTCACTCAGGATCCCGAACAGGATTACGCTAAATGCCAAAATTGTTGGGATTCCGGACAACCCTTGGCTTTCGATTCCCCGAACGACCGTCAAAATCTCGGTCGGCAAGATGCCTGATGACAATAGAACGTATGCCAGCAGAGCGGGCACGGTCATCATGATGGCATCCGCAACGAGAATGATTTTTGGATTGCCGAATATGCGTGCGATGAGTCTACTCCGCTGATAGCCGCGAAGTTGCGATTTCGTGAGAACAATTGCGAGCTTGTACGCTTTCCGGAAGCTCAACGGCTAAGGGCCTCTACGATATCTCGAGTGTCAGAGCTTCCAGTGAGTTTGAGGAACACTTCCTCCAGCGTTGAACCGGATGATCCGGCCTTCTCTTTCAATTGTTTTGTGCTGCCTTCCTCGACGACTCTGCCGTTGTCCATAATGACGACGCGGTCACATATGGCGTCGGCTATTTCGAGGACATGGGTGCTGAAGATTGTGGGCACACCGTCGTCTCTGAGCTTGTGTATTAGGTCCTTCACAATACGTGCCGTGCGTGGGTCAAGAGAATTAAGCGGCTCGTCCATCACAAGTACTTGCGGTCTATGCAGCAGGCCTGCGATGATCGCTAGTTTCTGTTTCATGCCTTGCGAATAGCCGTGAATGAGTTCGTTCTCCTTTCCCTCTAGGTCCAGAGCCTTCAAAAAGTCCGTAATGCGTTCTTCCTTAGTCTTTGAGTCTAGGCTATGCACGTCGGCGACAAAGTCAAGGTATTCGACTCCACTGAGGAATTCGTATAGTCGGGGGCTTTCTGGAACGAAGCCAACAATCCCCTTCACTCCAGTTGGATCCTTAGCGACATCTTTACCTTGAATCTCGACACGTCCTGAATCCGGCTTCATTATTCCGACCATGATCTTCATCAATGTAGATTTGCCCGATCCATTTGGTCCAAGAAGGCCCAAAACCTCGCCCTGTTCAACGGTGAAGCTTACTCCGGCAAGCGCTCGAGTCTCTCCGAAACTCTTCGTAACCGCATTGACCTCTAATGCCTTCAAACTAGCCACGCCACTCTTCGACTCATCGCAAACATCATGGTTCGGATGATGAACCGAAAGACCTTAGAAAAACCTCGCGCTCCAGTCAGCTGGTTGAACATTGAGCTCAAACCAAGCTGGTAATTCTGAGCAGAAACCTATCTGCAGTATCTCACTCTGCGGAAACGAGGCGTATTGGTGTGTCGAATTCTTCGACAAAACCGGATACTACTGCCAAAGACATCGACCAGAAGTTCCAGAAACACTAATGATCAAACTGAACAAACCGTGACCCGCAGCTGGAAGGCGTCCGTTGTAACTCGCTCGACATTACCCACTCTATAATTGACACTCCTATTGCGCAAAGTAACATGTTTTCCCCAAAAAATTACACCACCCAGGGGGGTGTCAGATTCCTCCAGCAACACGCCAGTCCGGGCATCCATGTTGAAGAAATGCAGGAAAAAAACCGACCTTTAGCGCATACACTTGGAGAACGCTGACCCGTCAGAAAAGAGAAGTGTTTGCGGGGAGCTTATTCGGTTGCTGTGGGCTCTGCTGGTGGGTTTTTCCTCTTGACCGTAGTTGTTGTAGTAGTTGTAGTAGTTCCATTCTTCGGTAGCGGTGGAGAGTCGGAGTAGTTCGCGGGTGTGTAGCCCTGCGGTTGCATGACGTACGCAGGCTGGGTTCGATAGGTCCTTCTGTTTAGCACTGCATACGCTATTATCCCGCCAGCGATTAAGAAGGCAGCAATTATGCCCAAGGCTATCGTGAGGTTAAGTACCGTCGGATCCGTTCCCCAGGATGCGATCACCGTTTTCGGTTTGTCCACGAGAACAGTCGCCGATTGGCTGCCCGTTTGAATGTCACCCTGCCATCCGTTG
>PMBQ01000168.1 GCA_003152955.1 Candidatus Bathyarchaeota archaeon | reverse complement strand
GGGCTGAGGAAGCTGTTGAAGAGCCTCGAAGTGAAGGGGGAAGGGAAAAATGCCAAAGGGAAAAGCAGTAACACAAAGGAGGAACAATAGGCGTTCGGCACTGGGCACGGTTGACGCGCGGCTCAGGTTCAAGCTTAGCTTTCGGGAACCTATGTGTGTGGAGGTCCATACCGCCCGGGAAATATGACCACCTGGGGCGGGACGGAATGCACAAGCGCGTTGTCTGTAATATTTTTGGTCACCACAGCATTAGGGCCGATGCGTACGTTATTCCCAATGCTGATCGCTCCACTAACATTAGCTCCAGGGGACACGCTTACGTTGTCGCCGATGTGCGGCACCCCATCGTCCTTGCCTCGAGTACCAATGACCACGTTTTGCGTAACCGCGAAATTCTTTCCGATAATAGCGGCACCAATAAAGATGCCGCCATAGTGAAAAATATGAAATCCAGGACCTATTGTTGCCTGTGCAACTATTTCAATTCCCCATTTCCATTTCATACGCCTTTGCATCAGGATATATGGGACGTAAAGAAGCCGCTGAACAAATCTGGGTTGAGTATACAGCCAGTGACCAAAACGGTAGATAATAATAGCCTGGTTTCCTGGGACCCAGAGGATAGATCGAAGAACCCGAAAGATGTTTCCGCATTTCTTGAGCATCTAATCGCGGCAGATATCTTCTTGTAGTATCATGTTGCCTCCCTGCAGACGATAAGGAATATCAAGATAAAGATACGAAAAATCTTGATAATCAAGGCTCCATCATGCATGCTCTTTCTCATTCAGACGACATATTCTCGATATTCTGCCAACCATACTTCAAGTGACAGAGGATTGAAAATATCCCGGAACGAGATATTCCCGCCTTCCGCCGGCTGTGAACAGTAGCGATCATATTTCGACAGGAGTGCGTCCTTATTCACCAGCCCTTTCCGATATATCTCAGCTTCACCGGAGAAAATCTTTGTGACCTGATTTCTTAATTCATTCCTCAGCCATTCCGACTGAGGATTAGTGAAGCCTCCTTTATCTTTACGCCAAGTTATCTCAGGAGGCATCAAGGATTTCATGGCTTCTCTGAAGACGTATTTCGTCCATCCATCGCGAAGTTTGAATTCAACCGGTAAAGGTGCCAACAGCTCAATCAAGCGATAGTCCAGAAAAGGGAGCCGTATTTCCCTGGCAAAAGCCATCGACATCCGGTCTTCATAGTGCGTAAGTACCGGCACGGAGAACCGCTCAATGTCCAAAACCTGCCGTTGAGGAACACTCGACCCTGATGGGAGCCCCAAAAAGACAAGAGAATAATCCTTCAGTCGCTCGCCCCTGATGTCAATCTCCGAAGGTCTTAACCATCCTGACATGTAACGCTTGGCTTCAGAAACATTGAATTGCTTGAGGACGGTCCCCTGTCTGTAGAATTGCATAAAAACAGTGAACGCCTGCCTATATTGTTGCTCTCGAAGAAGGTACTGCAAGTAGAACCCAAGATACTTGCGGTAACCACAAAGAAGCTCATCCGCTCCTTGGCCGCTCAGAATAACGGTAATCCCCAATTCCTCCGCCTTCTGCATAAGCAGATAATGCAGTACGGTTTCGAAACCATTAAGTGGTGCATCATTGAACCAAGATGTAGTCCTCAGAAGGCCGAGCATCGTTTGAGGATCCGGATTCAGACAGACTTTGTGGACCTTTCGTCCGAGATGTATTCCAACCTTGTCGATAAATGGGGATTCATCGAAACGGGAGTCATTACTAGTTACCGACAACAAGTTCATATCCGTATCTCGTGCGACCATGGAATCCATCGCACAAGTGATAGCAGTGGAATCGACGCCGCCCGACAGTAACACCCCCACCGGCACGTCGCTTCTTAATCTCAAGCGTACCGAGTCCAAAAACAGGGAACGGACTCGCTCAACAGTGTCTTCCATGGATGAAAAGTGAATCGGATCTTGAGGGACTTGCCAGTATCTTCTTATGGCAAGTTTCAGCAGATCCCTGTTAAGATCGATTTCCGCGAAATGCCCCGCCGGAATTTGAGAAATCCCCTCAAACATGGTTTCGTTGGAAATATCGGATAGCGATTGCACAAGGAAAGCACCCGCCACTTGCGTGTTGAGAGAGAACTTTCTACCGGCCATGACCAAGATGGTCTTGATCTCAGAAGCAAAATAGATCTCGTCTCTCGTACAGTAATAATACAACGGCTTAACACCCGCCCTATCCCTGGAAAGGATCAACACACACCTTTTGATATCAAGATAGGCATACGCCCACATGCCGTTGAACCGCTGTTGGGCCTGCTCCACACCCCAATGCCCTAGGGCCGCAAGCAAGACTTCTGTATCGCTGCTGCTGGAAAACGAATGCCCTCCTGTCTCAAGTTCGCGCCGGATCTCCTTGTAGTTATACAGTTCGCCGTTGTAGACTATGACTCTTGCGTCATCCTTACTCACCATCGGCTGACGGCCCCCATCGGAAAGGTCAATAATCGACAACCGCTGATGCCCCAGGCCAACACCCCATGTACCGATCCGGTATTGCGCAATGGCCTGCCCATCAGGACCTCGATGCCGCTGAGTCCGTTCAGCAGCAGCGAGCTTTGACCTCAAATCAGGCTCTCGCGAAACCACGCCAGCGATGCCGCACACTATTTCTCCCTCCAAGAGATCATTGACTCCATCAGTCTCGCCGCTTAAACGCTCACCAGAGATTCATAAACAGCAAGAATATCTACCACAACCTTGTTCTTATCCTAACACTTCTCGGCTTTCGCAATCCCATGAACACCAAATCTTTTTCTAAGAGACTCATCCTGTAACAGCTGCAAGACGAAAGCGGAATAGTCTTTCTTCTTTACATCTACAAGAAATCCATTACGTGAATGTTCTACAATATCATTGTTGCCAGGGATATCAGAGCAGACAACCGGCACCCCCAAGGCAGTAGCCTCGATCAAACACATTGGCAAGACTTCCTCGTGTTCACTGGGGAACAGGAATATGTCAGCCATCTTAAGATACGTGGCCACATCGTTTCGAAAACCTAATAGCTTAAGCCGCAGGTTAGGAAGATCCAGTTGATCGATTATCTCTTGCAGGTGTTGCCGTTCCGGGCCATCACCCAGGATAATACCCAGTATTCTGGTTTGCGGATCTTGTCGAGCACACTCAAATAGAGTAGTTAGGAAAACATCAAAACGTTTTGCGGCAAGCAACCGCCCTACTCCGATAATAACCCTTTCACCAGGAAGAACTCCAACAGACAATCTCACATCGGCCACATTTCCATCGGCAGCTTGCAGTAACAAGCTATTCCGGTCGATGAAATTAGGTATTAGAAATACTTTCTCCTTACCAAAACCATTCCTCATATAGCTGTTGTATTCCGCTCTACTAAGAGCAATAAAACCATCCACAGAAAACTTAAGTAAACAATTTGCCAAGCCCACAGGAACGCGAGTAAAACCAATCGCATGATGCGTAACAACAACCTTGGTCCGTGGTGAAAATATCCTTGCCGCAATGCCAGCAACTATCCCCATAGTAGCGCCCTGAGAATGAATAACGTCCGGATTTAGCTCTCGGACTATCATTCTAAATTCAAAAAACAACGTGATAATATTTAGCAACTTGTACCGCGCTATGGGAAAGTACCTAACGCTCTTCGCCAGGCGATTCAGCAAAACCCCATCAGAAGACGCAAAAGCGACCTGATTGCCCGGGATATCACTAAGAGCATTTGCCAGCCCCAAGGCCATCGTTTCCGCCCCACCCAAATCCAAACTCTCGTTGACAACGAGTACTCTCATAATAATCTTCCCGGACGATACTCC
>PMBQ01000080.1 GCA_003152955.1 Candidatus Bathyarchaeota archaeon | reverse complement strand
GTCAAATCCGCTGTTCGTGCTCGTTTGAAAGGTTCAAGAGCTTCTGGTGATTTCCTCAAAGCTTTGGACAAGTATATTGCTGATGAATTGGCGAAGGCAATTGCAAGAGTCAAAGCAAATGGCAGGAAGACTTTGAGGCCTGAATACCTCTAAGCCCTCTGCTAACCGTGGCAGCTATCTCGGCGCACATATGAGAAATAAGCATCTGTGAGAGGAGTTGACGTTCTTCTCCTGTTATGGTGGACTTTTTGTTCACGCTTCGCATCCAGGGCTCATGACGTAGTTTTGGTTGTGGGTACAGTTGGCAGAGGAAGTGGTGGGTGGTGAATTGTGGTGACCTTGTGGGCGGTTCCTTTGAATACTACGCTAGCCGAAGTTCCGTCCAACGCCCCTCCATGAAATTTAGATGGTCCTCCCACTAGGGTTAGGTCTCCAGTTGATTGATTAAGGGGAGAACCGCCAGGAGCCGTCGTGCTCAATGGGTCGAGGGTAAAGTCCTGCTCCCCGCCGGCGCTAATACTGTGTGTGACGTGAAAGGCAACCGAGGGAATGGAGATGTTCCCAGAAGACGCATCAAATGTTCCCGACCCGCTGCTCTCCAGATTCGCGGTGGCCGTATCATCTCCGAAGATGGTGCCAGTAGGTATCGTGAATTGGACTGCCCCCATGGTAATCAGTTCTGCACGAGTTAGATCGCTGCTGAACGCAAGTATGGACGTGAAGGATGAACTGTAGGGGCCTGGGTAATCGTGACTATCGGTCGTTAGGGTCACCAGGCCATAGAATGTCCAAGTATCCAGGCCTAGCAATACACTCACCCCTTTCGCAGCTGTGACATTGCTGTCGTCAGTAGCTTTTACTAGAATTTCATGGGTACCTGGATCTCCGGTTACTTGAAGGTCTAGGCTGAATAGGTATGCGGGTGGGTCCTGTAAATGACGTGGATGGCGTGGCAGTAGAACTAGCTTGGCTTTGACTGGCGTTTGGTCATCCACTTGGACGGTTACGTTCTCGATCGTGTGAGGCTCGGCCCCACCAGTGCCCGTGGCGTACCCACCTACGTGGAGGGATTGCCCTGGGCTAACTTGCTGGAATTGAACGGGTGATCCTATTGAAAGAGTAACCTTTTCCAAATGAGAATATCCTCCAAATGTCTATGCGTGCTCTTGTGACATGTTAGCGTAAATAAGATTATGCCCAGTCGTAAAAGCGATTTGCATAAATGTAAATGGAAGGCGTTTTTCCACGTCGATGACGGTGAATTTGATTGATAATTCTAATTAGGCTTGACTACGACGGCAGCGATCTTCAGAACGACCTGAAGAAGATGAAAGAAATCCATATGAAAATCGAGAAAGCAACAGGCGGCAAAGTTGAAGGCCCATACCTTCCTCAATCAAGCACGGTACTCTACATCTTCCACGTAGACAAATACGAAAGACTCAACCAAGCCGGCAGAGTCTGGTACGAAGAAATGTCGAAACTTAAACTGCCGTTCACTCCGAACACGTACGAAGTTGCTGTAACCCCCCAAGAATTCTTCGGATAGGAAAGCTAGAGTTGTGAGCACTCCCAGTGTTGTTTCTGAAGCAGACTGAATGACATTCGTGGTGCTATGCGTACTCATCATTTGGAGTGCGATTCAAGATTGAACGGTGACACGTTCAGGTTCGGCAGGATAGAAACTGACCCGTGGTGGAGACGCTTGCTAGGATGGTTATTCCTCCATGACTGCGGCGGGCACCACTGGCTCAGACACATGCGAGGGCAACCATGCATCACAGTGACTGGGGCTGCAGTGAAACATGGCTTAGTAGCAACCCTCACGGAGGAAGTATTGCACCACGTGGTAGCCAACCTGTTCGGAGACACCGCTTACGCTCTAACAATCTCGTCTGGAATTGACCGAATCCCTGATGTACTAATGGTGCAAGAATCAGAATTTGAACCCGCCAAAATTAACTAGCTAACAAACTGAAATCGTTTGAAAATGATACATTTGACTCAATAGACTGTCATTAACCGTACTCAAGACCAGGTTAGGGCCAATGGAACTCTTGGGCCGAATTGAGCCAATGGTAGACCCCTGGGATTAAGATCTGTCAAATGATGTCAAAGCGAGAGTCGGGTACCATATTTTCAAGCTTGTGGATGGGAGAATCGGTTCACTCAACTCTCCGAAAGAGCAAGTAACCCGCCGCTCGTTAAGAACCAACAGGACCCAGCTAATCTCCAGCGGTGAATGCTGGATTGCAGTGTCCTGAATGCAAGAATGGAACCATTATCGAGCCACCTAGAGATGACTTCGATTCTGAGAATGAACCGGTCTGCGATTTCTGTGGATTAACATTTGCTCACTAGGTGTGTTAGTTGGATTGCCCCTGTTGTCGCGAATGGATGCCTGTGACTTCGCGAGTTGAGATGTGGCAACGCAAAGGCTATGTTACAATTCTCTACTACCATTGCGAAGCATGCGGTCGTAACTGGGAGAAGCAACCAGACGGCGTACGATCGATCCAGTAAGCAACTTTTGGAACGTCGGCAACGCGATTTTTGGAATTCCGATCACTCGAACAAAGCATGAAGTAACATTGATTGCTTCAAGTGATAGTGAATGATTCATCCACAATACCTTTTATCACGAATAGATTCGCTTCGTGTCAGAGGTGTAACGAAATGGCGCATCCAGCAATCGGTCTACTATTTGTCGGGCTCATCATTCGAACCGTAATCGCTGCAGTAATTATCGCCGCAGTACTCTGGCTAGTCTTCAAGCTCGGCAAGTT
>PMBQ01000455.1 GCA_003152955.1 Candidatus Bathyarchaeota archaeon | reverse complement strand
GCCACTCTCTGCCGCTGGCCGCCGCTCAGTTCATATGGAAACTTCGCCAGGAATCTTTGTGGAGCGTGCAAGCCGACTGCGGACAAGGAGGAGCTTGCTCGTTCGAGTGTCTGCTTTCCACTGTCGGTGATTTGATTGACCTCTAACGGTTCGGATACGATTTGCAGAACCGTTTTTTTCGGGTCGAGGGAGGAATAGGGGTCTTGGAATACCGCTTGGATTTGAGCTCTGAGTTTATGCATCTCAGTTTTCGTGGTGGTGAAAATGTTTCGGGATTCGAAGAGAATGGAGCCTTCAGTGGGGTCCATCAGTCTCAATAGCAGTCGAGCGAGCGTTGTTTTGCCACAGCCTGACTCTCCAACGATCGAAATGGCGTCCTCATTTCGAATGTCAAAGCTAACGCCGTCCACTGCGTGGACGAATCGCTCGTTTGGGTCTGGCTTTGCGAATATCGAGCGCCTGACAGGAAACCACTTCTTAAGGTTCCTTATCTGAACCAGTGCATCGGAACTGTTGCTGTCGATCAATGGGATTTGAGATCCCTCCAGAAATGGCATGCGACGTGACTCTTCGGACCTGTCGCCTCAGCTTTCGGCTCGGTCTCTGCGCAAAGCTTCTGTGCATAAGGGCATCTGCTATAGAATCGGCAGGCTGGAACTTCGCCAGTAAGATCAGGAACGGAGCCCGGGATGTAACTTAGCTGAGTTCTTGTCTGTTCCATTTTAGGGATCGATTTTAGCAGGGCCTGAGTATAGGGATGTCTAGGAGTCTCGAATATGCTGAAGATGTCACCGAACTCCACCAGTTTGCCCGCGTACATGATGCCGACTTTGTCGCACAGTTGCGCCACAACGGACAGATCGTGAGTGATGAGAATCATGGAGATGTGAAGATCATCTCTTAGATTCCGTATCAAGTCGAGGATTTGGCGCTGAACAATGACATCGAGTGCGGTGGTAGGTTCATCTGCAATGACGACTTCTGGATCACAGGCAATTGCCATAGCGATCATTACTCTCTGTTTCATTCCACCGCTGAATTCATGCGGGTAACCATTCCTTCTGCCTGGATCCAAACGCACAGCCTTGAATAAGCGACTAATTGCTTTGTCCACCTCATCTCGGCTAATACTGTCGTGCGCGAGGATAGCTTCCGCGATTTGTTCCTTAACCGGAAGTACTGGATTCAAGGAATTGAGAGCGCCCTGGAAAATTATCGAGACTTTCTTCCAGCGGACCTTTTTCATCTCATCATCAGTCTTACTGAGCAGATCCTCGCCATGAAGCAGAATTCTTCCTTCCATGACTTGAGCTGCAGGAGGAAGCAATCTGACCGTCGATAATGCCAATGTGGTTTTACCGCAGGCAGATTCGCCGACAAGTCCAAGAATTTCTCCTTTTTCAAGAGTGAACGAGACGCCGTCCACAGCTTTCAAGAGGCCCTGCGGTGTTTTGTAGTAGGTTCTCAGGTTTTCGAATTCGAGCAACTCTATCGGTCCCTCAGTTAGATCTTTCTTACTCTTGGATTGAAGACCAAGTCGAGGGAATATCCAGTCAGTGAGAAAGCTAGGACCACCAACATGATACTAAGTCCAGGTGGGATAACGTACCACCAGGCCGTCAGTATCGCGCCGGAAACAAAGGCAAACTGAAGGATCTGTCCCCACGTGACTTGATTGGGATTCCCGAGGCCCAAGAAGGTGAGAGTGGCTTCGTATAAGATCGAGTTTGCAACGACCAAGACCGTTTGCGCAAAAACGACTGGCATGACATTCGGAAGTATGTGGTTTCTCAGTATGTAGAAGTCACCCGCTCCAGATGCTCTGCTTGCTTCAACGAAAGCGCGTTCCTTGAGAGAGAGGGTTTGTGACATGACAACGCGAGCTGTCCCGGTCCAACCAACCAGGCCAATTGCCAGAACCACGCTGGTCAGACCTGATCCCATCACCGAAGCCAATACGATCATTAGCACCAAGGCTGGAATAACAATGAAAAAGTCGGTCAATCTCATCAGCAAGTCACGTACGAGTTGTCCGAAGTATCCTGCTGTAATTCCGATCAGCGTCCCAATCGTGCTCGCTATGAACGCTGCCGCGAATCCAACTGTCAAGGAAGCTCTTGTGCCGTAAATCACCTGACTGAACAAATCCTGACCTGCCTCGTTCGTTCCGAACAAGTGGATCCAGCTCGGGGGTAGTAAGGTCGATGACAGGAATTCTCTGCTTGGATCGTAGGGCGCTATTATAGGAGCTAAAATCGCCACAACAACGAAAAAGATGAGCATGCAGAGGCCGATGACCCCCATTTTGTTTCTTTTGTAGACGCCCCAAAATGCTGAGAAAGCGCGTATGTATGCTCTACTCGTCGAGTAACTCTCGTTTTCCTGTGTTTCGACGGTCATCATCATGTCACTCTCGGATCCAAGAGTGGATACAGCATATCTGCGACGAAATTGGTGAGTATGACNNACAGGATAGTCCCTTGCCAAGATGGCTCGATAAATCAGTAGACCCATGCCCGGCCATGAAAAGACGGTCTCCGTTTGAACGGCACCTCCAATACTCAGACCAAGATTCAGCGCTACCAATGACATCATTGGCAGCACTGCGTTTCTGAAACCGTGATCCCAAAGCAACTTGCTGTTTGAAATTCCCTTAGCCCTTGCCGTTACCATGTAGTCTTCAGTAAACACGTCCAGCAATGCGCCTTTCATGACAAGAACATACTGACCAGTCAGACCAAGGACCAACGTCATGAGCGGCAGAATCATGTGGCGCGTAAGATCTGCGAGTTGAGGTAGTGCCCCGATCGTAACGAAAGATATTGTCATCATTCCTCCAACCGGAAGATGGAGATATATTACGCCAATGAATAGAAGAACGAGCCCAAGCCAGAATGTAGGCATGGAATACAAAACCAAAGTAGTCGCGGAGGCTGTGATATCAATTTTCGAACCTCTTCGCCAAGCCGAAACTATTCCGATGAATATCCCCGCCCCGATTGAAAGAAAAGAAGCCACAGAAAGAAGAATCGCCGTGTTGACAAGACTGGGCAAAACTAGGTTCAGCACGGGGGCGCGTGATTGAAAAGATATGCCAAGGTTACCGCTCAACGTGTTCCGAATATATGCCGAGTATTGAACCCAAAGAGGCTGATCGAGGCCAAACTGTGACGTGAGTTCTCTAATTTGCTCAGCAGATAGCCCTACCCCCCTAAACAGCAGAGTGACCGGATTCCCGGGCAGCACCCTGAACAAGTAGAAATTGAACGTCAAAACAAGAAAGACTGTAATCAAAAGTCCTGTAACTTTTCTAGCGACGTAAGCGAGATTCACCATGACATGGATTCCTGTTCGGTGATTTGGAAAAAAAGGAAGAGTGGGGCTCAATGCCCCGTTGGTTGAGACTTTCTTCTTCTAGTCATGACAATCGCCGCTATTGCCACAATCACGACTACAACAACTGCGACAATTGCCAAAGTCGTAGTATCCATCGTGGTTGATCCTATGGCTATGGCGGATGCCGGCTTGATATTGCGCAGTAGATTGTTCGAGGCGCCCTGACTTTCAGGCGGGATTGTGCCCTCCGGAATACCTGTCCACCTGTCGCTTCTGATGGCTTGTGCTGCACCTGGGTCATAGATTGGGACGTATACTGCGTCTTGGTGAAGTATGTCCTGCATTTTGTAGAGGGTGCTCCGTCTCGCGGCTGCGTCTACTTGTGTAATTTGCAGTTGGTATAACGCGTCGAATGTGCTGTTGTTGTAGCCTGAGTCGCTCAGACCTGGATTGGGAGCGGGCTTGGATTCGGTGCTAACAAACATGCTGACGAACCAATCAGGGTCGAGTGATGCTCCTGCTGACCAGACCCAGATGAATGTGTCATGTTTCCATGCGGCGACTTCATCTGCCAACGCGCCCACGTCCGTTATTTGGGCTTTTGCGTCGATGCCGATCTGGTTCCACCAACTTGCAATTTGTTGCGCGGCGCGGTACTCTTCTGCATAGTTTGATGGGACTTCTATTTTCAGAGTCATTCTGACTCCGGTTGGGCTAACTCGAATTCCGTCGCTTCCGGCTTTATAACCCGCCGTGTCGAGGATCTGTGCCGCTAATTTCAGGTCAAAACTGTATTTGGGTGTGTTGGGATTCACCCATTGTCCGAGTGCTACTGGAATTACTGTATTTTGAGGGGTGGCGGTTCCGTTCCAAACTGTGTTTGCCAACTGGACGTTGTCGATCGCATGTGATAGTGCGATCCTCACATTCTTGTCACGCAACACGGGGTTTCCTGCACCCTGTGCGTATGCGTTGAAGCAGAAGTAGTAGTACCTCTGATCGGGTCTTGTGACAACTTGGATTCCCTTGGTTGAAGTAAGTGTGGGTACGATGGCTGGTGGGAATAGTGGTCCTGCGTAGTCAATTTCGCCTGACTGAATGGCCAATGCCATTGCATTGTAGGATGTGAAGTATCGGAGAACAAAGTGGTCTACGTTCGGCTTTCCCAAGAAGTAGTTGGTGTTGGCATCGTACTGAACATAAGTGTTGGGGCCTCCCCATTTCACGAATTTGAATGGGCCTGTGCCTACTGGGTTATCGTTGGTGTAGGAGCTGTAGTTCGCTACGTTTTGCCAAATGTGTTTAGGCAGTATGTAGACGCCCAGGAGCCTGTAGTCGAGCAGTGTGGCGTCAGGTGCTTTCGTCTGTATTTCAACAGTGTACTTGTCAAGTGCTTGGACGGACTTGATTGTTGAGACGTATGTTTGCATGTATGCGAGTTTCGGGTTGTTCAGGAACATATTGATCGTGAAAGCGACATCGTCCGATGTGAACGGTTGCCCGTCGTGCCAGGTTGCATCCTGCACAAGCTTGAAGTCAATTGTTGTTGGAGTCTTGTAGGTCCAACTTGCGGCCAAATCAGCCACAGGATTGCCGCTAGGGTCGGACATGACAAGCGTATCGTACAATGCGTGCATTATGAGGTAGGCGCCTCCGTCGTAAAGTGTGATGGCAGTTGGGCTTAGTGTGTCCATTGGAGCGGCAGCCCAGCCCATTGTGAATGTTGTTTCCTGCTGTGCGCTGACGGATCTGAGTTGGATCGCGGTGGGCGTAATTACTAGTGCGAAAAGGGTCAAGAAGAGAATTGTTTTTCGCATTTTTTCTTACTCTCCATTACTGTAATGTTAGCACAGAATTCGCATNNCCGTCTTGGCGTTGGTGGTCCGATCGTCAACATGAACGGACATACAATCCGAGAAACACGTGCGCTGCCGACGATGATCTGAAGATTGCTAACTCGACCAACTTGGGAAATATATGCCCTGCCGACTCTGATAGTTATTTGGTGGAAGGACAAGAGATGGATTATCACTCAAACCGACTGCCTCCACCTTCTCTCCGTGGTGTAGTTTGAATGTTCCAGACGTCCTGAAATCATGGGGGTGCACGGTTGTATTACCTCTACACATTATCTTGCCACAGCAGCCGGATTCGCAATTCTCAGAGCAGGAGGAAACGCAGCTGCGGTAGCTCGGTCACAGAAAAGTGTTGGAAGACGGTTGGTCCAATGGGAGAGTCACGGCTGTCCACTATGACTCGAGGATTCATGTGTTGAGAGCCGCAGCTTCGCCTAGGTTCGAGGCACCCTACGCCTTGGGATGGTAATCGCGCTAGGCAAGTCATGGAAAGCATTAAACGAGCAAAAGCACGAAATGTCCTAAACTCTTGGAGACAGGTGGTTTTTGCTCACGTGAATATGCAACCCCTGTTTTCTGAAGCTGCTTAGTCGGATTTGAACGGATTTGAAGAGGCGCGAGTATGTCGCATTGGCATCCTCAACGCTTCTGAATGGCGTTGGGTCCAATACCCAGCTGAGCGTTTGGCCATTCTATTTGCAGCGAAATGGTGTAGGGGACGAACTTTATGGAGCGTTTAGTGCAGCAAGCAATTTGTTCGCGATCCTGGCAAGAGCCACTTCAGGGAAATTAGGAAACATTAACGAAAGTCTCCCGTTCACTGTTGCGGTGCTTGCATCCACTGGTATGATGTTCATCTTCGCCTTCATTCCGAATTCCCTAGGTATCGCTCTTGGGATGATTCTGTCAGCATCTTCTATGGCGCTCTTGCTGGTAGGTAGGACGATACTTGTCGGACGTTACCCGAGAAACAACTCTCTTGCAACCACCAACGCGCTGTTGATCACTCTGGGGAACATAGGTCTGGTAGTCGGCGTTGCCATGGGGGCATTCATATTTCCGTTCTCAGGTTATTTCATCTTGTTTCTGATCGGCGGAATAGTATGTGCGCTTAGTGTGTTGGGGGCAATCTGGCTTCCGCAAAGGTCCACTTCTCGTGCATCGAGATTTCGAATCTTGAATTTCCGGCATGCTTCATCGCCGTTGCGGCGATTTTATGTTGCTACTTGTCTTGACACTTTTTCATGGAATCTTGCACTCCCATTCTTTGCAATAACACCTGCCCGTATTTTTCAGGTTACGCAGGCCGACATCGCGCTGATCCAAGCGTGCATGTTCGGTGCGTCCACAGCGACAAATGTTGTTTTCGCGGTACTGTCCGACAGGTTTTGGGGACGGCGGTTTTTGCTGGCAGCATCCGAGATGTTGGGAATCGTGACGCTGGTCGTCTACCTGCTGGCGCCCAACGTGGCGCCGATTTTTCTTTCAGCGGCTCTAATGGGACTGGTATTTTCGACATGGAACCCTGTCACATCTGCATACATCAGCGAAGCCTCGACCTCAAGGGAGCTAAATGAAAATGTTGGAACTTGGCAAACATTGACCGCAATCGTGCGGGTCCCCGCACCAATAATCGGCGGATACCTGGCTCAGCAATGGTTCCCCCGGGCGCCGTACTTGGTCGCACTATTCCTCGTGAGTGCGACAGGCTTCTACATCCAGCGATACCTGAAAGAACCCAAGTCAGAAATCAGAGCGAAAACACGGGGAAAAGTTCTCCCGACCAGGTAACTGAAAGGGCTGATTGTGACCTCAGTTGGACTCTCACGCAGCGCGTGTATCCGTTGACGTAAAGGTTCTCGGTGCGTTTATGGACGATGAAGTATATTGAAATCTCTAGCACGATCCTGTTTACTGTGTCTAGATGCAAGAGTGGCTTTGAAAATCTTCTGAGAAAAGCGGATACAGTATTGTGATCGTCACTGATCTGTTCGTGGACTCAAACGACGTTTTCCAAATTGTGTTCTTAAATGCGAAGTCATCGTGAGAGTTACTTTATCTCCTTCTTGTCGTAGGGAGTTTCTTGGTATACGTAGTAATTGAGCCAGTTTGAGAATAGAAGGTTGGCGTGGCTTCGCCATTTCACTATGGGTCTCGATCTAGGATTGTCGTGTGGATAGTAATTTTTGGGTACTTTTATGTCAAATCCTTTTGCGACGTCACGATCATATTCGGATTTTAGCGTCAGCGGATCGTATTCGGAGTGTCCGGTCACGAATATCTTTCTTTCATCTTTGCTCGCGACAACATACACTCCGGCTTCCTCTGACTCCGAAAGGATTTGGAGGTCTGAAACCCTTTCCACATCGCTTCTTCTGATTTCTGTATAACGCGAGTGAGGGACATAGAATACATCGTCAAAGCCTCTGAATAATCTGACATTCTTCCTATTCACAGAGTGCGGAAATACTCCAAACATCTTTTCTTTCAAAGGATACTTGGGCACTCCATAGTGATGATACAGTCCAGCCTGCGCACCCCAGCACATGTGAAATGTGGAAAATACATTATGGATCGACCAATCCATGATCTCCTCAAGTTCATCCCAGTAGTCTACCTCCGTGAACTCAAGGTGTTCGACAGGTGTGCCAGTTATAATCATTCCATCGAACTTCTGGTTCCTGACGTCTTCGAAATATTTGTAAAAGGTTGCCAGATGTTTTTGAGGAGTATTCTTGGAATTGTGATTCTTTGGGTGCAACAGAACAGCATCTACTTGAAGGGGGGAGTTTCCAAGCAATCGCAATATCTGAGTTT
>PMBQ01000305.1 GCA_003152955.1 Candidatus Bathyarchaeota archaeon | reverse complement strand
GATTCTTGACGGACCACTACATCTTCAACGGATGGTCTGGAGATATTGAATCCAACGACGTTGTGACATCAATATCGATGGATGGGCCAAAGACCGTTGAGGCGACGTGGGTTCACTCTGGAACAAGCATTAGTCTCGTCTTGGTTAGCGATATCTTCTATGTTGGAGCACTTGGTCTTGCGGTCAGGGGTCTGCACAAATATTCGGAGGAGCGGCGCGCAAAAATTACCATCTCGCCTCACGCGTTGAAGCACTTGGTAACGCTCATAATCCCTCTCTCAATCATCCTCGTAGCCGCCGTCCTAGTCCCACCTGTGTCCGGTCAGCTGCCCGACCAGCCCAGTAGATCAATCGTCACGATCGGAGACGCATCTTGGTACTATTGGAAACAAAATGCGAGTGACACATGCCTAATCTGGCTTGGTGGGGGCATCGCGCAAGAAGCAGGTGTCGGCTACAGTCAGTATTGGACAAATCCCTATGAATACGAATCCTTTGGTACCATTCGATTCCTGCAGGAT
Source organism: Candidatus Bathyarchaeota archaeon (assembly GCA_003152955.1). The sequence goes on along the minus strand of PMBQ01000305.1, from coordinate 6,412 downwards.
CTTACCAAATACTATTGCGTAATCGCACTCGAGAAAGGGTCGTACAAGTACGTGCAGGCTGATTCGAACAGTGTCATCTATCAAGAACCTTACCAATTACAATCACAAATTATCACTCAGGTCCACAAATGGATAAAGGCTCAAGGATACGCGCACACCTACCTCATAGGATATTCAGTGGGGGCAGCTGTTGCTGCAATGGAAGTATCTATAGACCCAGAAGAGTGGACCAGCCCTGACGGGCTAATTCTGATAACGCCATATCTCTCTGACGACCAAATCCGAAGCGCCTACCATACGCGGACAAGCCTTCTGGTCCTTTATGGCGGCGACATAGAAACACCACAGTACATTGCGACTGGCCAAGACTTCTACAACGAGACGCCCACCGATGGTTGGCATGACTCCTATTACCAACACAAGGAGTTCCACGTGATTCCGATGATGGGGCATGAAGTTTGGACTGCGCTGGAAACTGGACGGTACGACTCCCAGGCCCTTAACATCTTAGTCAACTTCGTCGAGAAATCAAAGGCCCTGCAGCTCAAATCCGAAGATGTTCACAGTATTATCTCGCAAGTCGGAAATTCAACGCAGAAAGACCCGTACGCAACTATCCCCTCTCTGAAGGCACCACAAGAAATCGCTTCGGACCAAGTTCTCATAATTCAGGCCAACTTGTCCTACAGCACACAAACCAAGTTGCTGATCAGAGTTATGACCCTGGACAACCGAAGTGCTCAAATTGAAAGCGTTCTCGATTTTTCTGTGTTTGGCGTCGGTCAACGCGTATTCAATCTCCTAGTCTCTCCACCTTTCAACTCCTCTCGAGTTTCACTTGAGATAATTATCCTGCGCAACACGGGTGCAGGTTGGCTGCCAACATCTCGCCCGTACCTCACAACAACCAACATTACCGGTCCGTTCACAGCTACTCTCGAAACCAATGCCCCTAACGTGCGTCTCCTGTATGATGGGATTCAGTACACAGTCTCGACACCTGTGTCACTTGAGACAACGCAAGGAAGGCACACCGTACAGGTGCCCCCCTTCATTTACCTGAACGGTCTAACCAGAGTCGCCTTCACAAGATGGGAGGATGGAACTCCCACACCCGTCAGACAGGTGATTCTGGACAGTAGCGCAACACTGGTCGCATATTACCGGATGCAGTACTTCGTAAACGCAACGTCATCCTTTGGTCAAGTGGAAGGTTCTGGTTGGTACGACGAGAACTCCACAGCAACAATCCTCCTTCAACCACCGATGATTAGTGAAACGGACGTTCTCTTCTCGCATTGGACCGGAGATTCAAACGACACTAATCCTAGGACCCTCCTTTTCGTGAACTCTCCCAAGACCATCCAAGCGGGATGGAGTTCCATCGGCAGACTTAACGAATCAAACTACTTCGACATGTCGGCCATGATGTTGCCGTCTGTGATACTCTTCGTCATTCTCTTGATCTTGAATTTGAAACGGGCCAAACACTAACATCCGCGATCGCTTCGTGGGACCAGCACTCGACGACACAAACGCGAGTCGAGGTAAAACCCGAGGTCGAACAGAAAGTTTCGTAAACCACCTCCCGCCTACGTGAAGAGACAAAGTGAAACGGTGATTACCACATGGACGAAAGGAGTCTTCTCATGATTCCAGGCCCGACTAACGTCGCGCCGAGCGTGCTTTCATCACTCTCTCAACCAACCATCTCTCACGTAAGCAATACCTTTGCAGATATTTTGAAGCAAACCCTAGCAGATTTGAAGCAGGTCTTCAAAACAAAGGAGAGCCTAATTCTACCCTTGGCTGGGACGGGGACACTCGGCTCAGAGATAGCCCTAGCGAATGTGCTAGAACCTAGCGACAAGGTGCTCGCCATCTCTAACGGCTACTTCGCCGACAGGCTAGCAGACGTCGCAACCATCGTGGGAGCCAAAGTGGAAAAGTTGCAGGTTCCCTGGGGCTCTGTCGCTGATCCAAAGGAGGTCGAAAAGCGCCTCTCAACTGGTAACTACAAGGCGTTGCTGGTTGTTCATGTCGATACTTCAACTGGCGCTGCAAACCCCATCGAGAAATTGGGAAGGGTCGCACGTTCTCGGAACGTTCTGTTCATCGTAGATGCAGTATGCTCGTTGGGGGGCATGAACATTGACTCCGATGCGTGGGGCATCGACGTTTGTTTCGCCGGTTCGCAGAAGGCCTTGGGCGTCCCACCTGGTTTGGCAGTAATCTCATTTGGCCCCGACGCGTTGAAAGCAAGGGAGCAACGAAAAGCCAGCATCGGAACTTACTATGGTGATCTGAAACGTTGGGCCCCCGTAATGGAGGATCCAACAAAATACTTCGCAACACATCCTGTCAACATGATCTACGCGCTTCATCAGAGCTGCAAGATGATCCTTTCAGAAGGGCTTGATGCAAGGTTCGCTAGGCATTCCAAGCTGGCGGAAGCATTCCGCGCGGCCATGAAAACTATCCACCTCCAACTTCTCTGCAAAGAGGCCGAGTCCGCAAGCGCCCTGACCGTTGTACATTATCCGAACGGTGTAATTGACACTGAATTCCGGAAACACATGGCTGAGAAACATGGAATCGTTGTCGCCGGAGGTCTCGGCCTCTTAAACCAGAAAGCCTTCAGAGTGGGACATATGGGCAACGTCAACCGCAACGACTTGCTAGCCACTATAGCGGCAGTTGAGGGCAGCCTCACCGAGCAACATTTCCGATTCACAAGTTCTGGCATCGCGGCGGCAAACCGAACGCTCGCGGCGACGAGTTAGCCCCGACCATCAGAATGAAGGGTCAGTAGGCTTACTTCGAGCAACCTTCGAGTGGCACCGTCTTTGAAAAAGCGCTCTCGCATGGACACTGTTCTTCGAGAGAGTTTGAATGGTAGGGCGCCACCTGTGATGTTAGGACTCAAGGCGATGGGCTGGCGCCTGCGGGTGTAGCGAGAGCAGTAGGGATCGGTGCTGCTGGTTGAACTGGCTTCGCAATGGGGGGCGTTGTTGGTTTGACAGACGCTGAAGCCGTGAGCGCCGGTGGAGATGGTGAGGCATATCTCAGTCCTAGGTAGTCATAGAGGAGCTGTATTCCTTCTTCTCTTGTGGTGATGAATAGCCAATAGGGTCCGTGTAGGTCGACGGCGAGTTTTGCGATTCCCTCGGGCTCAAAACCGAAGTTCGTAGTGAATCTTGACCAACCGCTGATCTTCTCCACGACAACGTGCGTAATACCGCTCCATAGGAGTTCAGCTAGGCCTCGTGGCAGTTTCGATGGGAGGCTTGCGAATTTCACAATTTTGTAACCGTGCTTCTTCACTACACCATCGAGTTTCCCGAGATCGAAGGGACGAATGAATCTGACCCAGAATTGGTCGCCGCTCTGGTAGGGCACGTGCTCAACTTTTTCTATTCCTTCAATGAATCTCAGTTCAGTGAGTCTGAGTTCTAGGTCAGCTATCAATTTGCCCAGCCCCGAGTTTGCCGAGGCTGACGAAGTCACTGCTTAAAAATGGAACGTTTTGCCGTAAGGCGGATCGACGGCTGATAGGTCCTACCCGACCTAGGGAGGTGCCTGTCAGGTTGGTGAACTTTCAAGGCGCCGCAGTATACGCACCTCATGATCCCTAATGGCATCGCGTGGTGGAACTCGTGAACGTGGAGATGGTACATCTAGCTTTCACATTGGAAATTACGCTTCTGCGAGTAATCAATGTGACTTGCAACACTCTGAAGTCGAATAGCACTTTTCTTCTTTTCTTTCACTAAGGCTTGTCCCAGAACGGCCGAGTTGTGATGAACTTCAACTTTGCCTCTAGAAGGTCTTTGTAGAACCGTTTTTCGTCATCATGCATCCTGGCTAGAATTCTGCTGGCGGTTTGGGGTCCTATTCCGTAAACGCACTGGGCGACGATTGCGCGCCTACCATATGATAGAACCAAATCCGCGGAGCGCCTCGCCCGCGATAAAGCGTTGAGTTCGTCATCTTCCAAAGGCTTTCTCCTAAGCTTCTTCTCCAGAATTCGCACAAGAAAGTCAGTCGACCAAGATGAAACTGCCAGAAGCCCAGAACTGCACGACGAACACGTAGGCTTCGGTGCAAGCGATTTGACCACCAGAGACTGCATTAGTGTTCCGCATTCGAAGCAGAGCAGGTCAACGGTCATGTTATCAAGACTGTACCGTAGTCTTTCGATGGTGTCCTTTTCCACCGTTTCAGGAGCTACGAGTTCGGGCACATCGAGATGCTTGTTCAAAAGGTGATAGCCCAATGGAGTCGGGCTATCCTCCGCTCTGAAGACTGAGACTTCCATCGTCCCTTCGCGAATCTGTCTGTAAATCTCGCGAACCCGTGGGTAGTCGACGTGGAGAAGCAAAGCCTCACGTATAGTCTCATCATAGATGGGTGTCATCCTGAAACGAAGAGCCAACTCCTTCAAACTGTCGCCCGAAAACATGAGACCGCGTTTCAATGCGCCAAATCTCTCCGCGATGAATTTCATGTAGTATCCAAAAGGAAAGTGGCGATGAAGCACACCCTTGAAAATGCCTTCCAGCACGCCTTGATCTATCCCAAAAAGGGTGGAACGCAGTTCATCCAGCGACAAGTCCTCGGTCGTGGTCGTTAACTCCAAGAGGATGCGATAACCATCCGCCCACCAATTCCTGACCATCCCTTTTCTAGAAAGTAGCTCCTCGCAAACCTCTCCCAGCGTATTGTTGACAGTCTCTCCGAAACATCCGTGGAGAATCAGGAATCTATCGAACGCTTCGATCATGATGCGCTTGTCAGTGGGGATAGGGGCGCCCATTTTGTGATGTTCCGCCAGCTCTTCGACGATTTTGCGGACGCCAAATCGCTCGGCTGGCCACCTCTGCTCCAACATGTCAATTATGAAAGGTACTTCACTTGAGTCAAGTTCTTTTTCGACTTCTGAGCGGAGTCTACCAACCTGTTGAGCAAGTTCGAATGGAATCGGCAGCATCTCGCCATCCCAACCTGGCACAGCGGCAGTGGGATCTTCAACGGGTGTTACGTATACTCGTGCGTCGTCTGAGATTTGTTCAATCTGCCAAACCTTGCCCTTAACTATGAAGTGCAATCCGAGTCTGGCCTTGGTCATCATGAATTCCTCTCCTAGGATGCCGACGGATTGCTGTGTTGAAACATCTATGACCTGATACCTGCGTTCGTCAGGTATCATGGATAAGTTCTCAAAGTAGTGTTGACGCGTTCGGCTTCCTCGGAAGAGGAAGCCTCCATCAGTGCGAAGGTAGCGCATCTCTTCGAGAAAGGCTGTTACCTTGTCAAAATCTTGCCTTGTCAGTTCTCGGTATGGGTAAGCGCCGCGCACGAGCGCGAAGGCTTCGTCGGCTTTGACTTTCTCATCAGACTCTTGGAGAATGCCAGTGATCTGATGAGCTAACACGTCCAATGCTCCTTCATGAATCTTCACTGGTTCCACAGATTTCTCTCGAGTCTTCTGAATGGCGGCCACGGACTCCAGCATATCCTCCGTTGAAACGGCCACGATTGCTCCCTCTGAGACTCTGTCCAGGCTATGACCTGATCGTCCCACTCTCTGAATCAGACTTGAAACCTGTCTAGGCGACATGTACTGGATCGTCAAATCCACATTTCCAATATCGATCCCGAGCTCTAGCGTCGACGTGCAGACCAATGCCTTTGTCTTTCCATTCTTGAAATCGTTCTCCACTCGCACCCTCTCCTCTCTAGGCAACGAGCCATGATGGACCGCCACATTCCTCTTCAGCTGATGAAATTTCGAACCAAGTGTTTCCGCATTCGTGCGACTATTAACGAAAATCAGCGTGGAGTCATGATTTTCAACTAGCTCCCAGATCCTGTTCAATCGTGCTGCAGCCTCGGGAGCAGTGTACAGGCTTTGCGCGATCACGTTGTCTTCATCTGTAGGATGCGGAAACTCAACGAAATATTTCGCTTCCTTAGGCAGTGAAACCTGCAAGACCTCGCATGGTTTTCCTCCAGCTATGAAACTCCCGATCTGGTCAGGATTTCCCACGGTAGCGGATAGTCCTATCCTCTGAAACTCACAGTCCGTAATCTTTCTGAGCCTTTCAAGGCCAACGGTCAACTGGACCCCACGCCTATCTCCAGCAAGCTGATGAACCTCATCGATCACAACCCACCTCACATGGCGCAGATGGGTTCGCATGCGCTTTCCAGGCAGAATCGCTTGTAATGTCTCGGGGGTCGTAACCAGGAAATCAGGAGGCTTGATGGATTGTCTCCTTCGCTCTTTCTGCGGTGTATCCCCATGTCGAGTCTCAACTGTGAACCCCAACTTTCTGCTCCAGAACTCCAGTCTCTTGAGCAAGTCGCGATTAAGTGCACGCAGAGGAGTGATGTAGATTATGGAGATTCC
>PMBQ01000400.1 GCA_003152955.1 Candidatus Bathyarchaeota archaeon | reverse complement strand
TCTCCATCAGTCGTATTCTGCAATTCTTGTTCTTTATCTTCATTTTCACGAATTTCCTGCGAGTATCTTTGTAGAGTAACTCGAGAACGTCGTTGTCGATTGTCGGTATCTTGTCAGCTATTGTGTCAACGAAAGAATGCTTTTTTTTGGCTTACCTATCGTGAATACTGAGAATCCGTGCCTCGCCCCCGCTAGGGCTAGCCCTTCTTTGCTTGTTCCGTAACTCTCCACTAGATTGGACTCACGCCAAATGTCGAGTTCCGGCTCTCGACTGAGGTGGATTGTCGGACGGAAGAATCTCATTGCCATCATAAGGCATGCCGGGCCGCAAGTGAACCGAGCCGCCTGCTGTAGAAGGGAACGGATAGCTTCACTCGCTCAGTTTGCACTTTGACTAGGGAACGTATGTTAAGGCTTCCGCCAGAGTCATTGGATGTTCAAGAATGAAATCGCATTGTCAGACCAAGGGCCCTGTCTCTCGGACATGGCAGCGAAGAGGCATTTCGTGCAATTGTTCATTCTGTGAATCTTCCGTCCGATTTGGTTCTGTGAACTCTGTGTATGTTTTTCTGCAGCCAACCTATTCTTCCAGCTCTTCTAACATCGAACTGTGGCACGTATGGCTTAATGTCTAGAAGCGGTGTGCCGTCCAAGATATCGACGTCCTGGATCCAAAGTGTTCCACCTCTTACTCTTAGCAGCCTGACTACTGACAATCCTATCGGATTCGGCCGGACTGGTGCCCGCGTAGCAAAGATGCCGTGTTCCTTATTGTCCAGGTAAGGCTTCACGGTCAACGATGATCCGTGACTAAGATGAAAATGATATACCAGAATTAGGTGAGAGAATCCGGCAATATCCTTTAGCCCCGAGACAAACTGAGGAAGGATTTCAATGGTTCCGTGAGCATGCTTCGCAGCAATCGATTGTATTGGTGCGCCAAAAGCATCTTTGAATGGAGAATGGATAACGCCTATTGAATTGTATCGCACAGTGCGCATGTGACTTCCCCACAGACCTCTTCCTTTTCCTTGGTCTTAACCACTAAGGCGCAGTTCGTAACGCCTTTCTCTTGAATGTCCAGAGATGGTGCGCGGGATTTCCGCCCCAATCTACTGGTACATGTAACCGTTCACAAGAAAGATGATCCTCGTACGTATCGCACGCTGAGCAAACCAGAAATTCACAATCATGGAAACTCTAGTCTATGAACGACCTCCTGCGACGGTTAGAAGAAGATCTGGGTACTCGGGACGGACGCATGATTTACCGTTCGTGCGTGTGGGTCTAATGGTGCGCATACACTTTCGAGCGAATGCTCGCTGCGCTCGCGAAAGAAGACTATCGCACTACCAGAACTGGACAAGGAGCGTTTCGGGTTACGGCATCACAGACGCTTCCTATTACTAAACTTCTCAGGTAGCTGTGCCCTCTCGAACTGATCGTGATCAGGTCGAACTTTTTCTCTTCTGCGACTTGAATAATCTTATGAGCAATGTTGTCGAAGCTTGTTTCCAAGATTGTTTCCGCTTCGACGCCCATATCTCTCGCAATCTTCTTTGCATCTTCAAGGATCTTTCGTCCAGCTTCCTCAAAGACTTCCGTATTCATTGCAAAACCCGGTTCAATCGTAGTTGGCATTGCGGTCACGTGAATGAGTGTGAGCTTTGATGCTGAATCCTTCGCCAAAACACAAGCGTACCGTATGTTTCTCTCCATAACCGTCTCCAGCACATTATCCCTCTTTCCTGTCGCCGGATCAGTGTATCCAGCAACAGCAACCAGAATGTTCTTGAAACTATGGCTCAACTTCTACCTAACCATGTATCCATATGCGTATCTGCGTTATGATTGTTTTCCTTGAAGTTTTCTGATTGTGTCGATCAATCACAAATGTGACTTGGCTAATGAGCGACGTATGCGCTTTAGCGACCCTAAATGATGCGGTGCAAGTGTTCTTCAGAGATGGGACATGGGATTCTGACCCCAATTTACCGGTAGGCATAGCCTTGTGGTGAAGCGAAGGAACAATGTGAGGTCAAATTCTGTTGCGCGCACGATTAGACCCACTCATGAAAGATGTTGTGGTATAGGTTGATGGTCCTAACTCTGCCTGTTGCCAGCCAAGTGAACTTCAAAGCGAAGGCGCTGCCCATACACCATCAAACATCTTAGTTCATGTCACAAGCTGCGTCGGAACGCTGCTATGGCTAAGACTAACATCAATGCGGTGAAAGCTGCTAGGAAGATGAAATCACCCGCGACCGCTTGAAACCCTGCTCCCTTGTACATCAATAACCTTAGGGCGTGGACAGCGTAGGTTTCGGGGTTGATTACTGCAATTTCCTTCATCCACGCTGGCATTCCATCCAGCGGGTAAATCGCGCCGCTCGTATAGTATAGCGTCAAGTTGATCGGAAAAGATGTGACTCTGTACAGGTCGGCGGAAGTTGATCTGACTGCGTACGCGGTCATCATCGCGATGAGGCCTAGTGCGGTCAGAACTAGTGTGAACATGGTTAGCGCTATCCCCATCAGGTTGGGGGTCGGGAATACGTTCATCGGGCGGATGCCGGTCACCGCGATAGCTAGCACGAACAACGCTACCACCGCGAAAAGAGCCTTGATGACGCCTGAGAGCAGAACGCCTATGACGATTTCATATTTCTTCAAGGGCGTGACTAGGTATCCTTCGATTATTCCCCTCTCCTTGTCGACGACGAGTTGTACGCCGCCCGCGATGATCGAGACAAACATGATCGCTTGAACAAATGTTCCGGGTGCCATGAATTCAATATACAACACGTTTCTGTACGCTGACTCCAAATCGACAGTAATGCTCGCTAATCCTAGTCCGGATGTCTGGATTAGTGAGGAGGATTGTTGGCTTGCCTGTTGAATTTCCGGCCCGATTGCGGCTGAGCTCAATGGATCGGTATTGTCCAATGTCACGGTTACAATCACTTTTGAGTGCGCCGCTAACGCATCATCAAATCCGGATGGGATTAGGATTACCGCCCTAACTGTGCCTTCGTGAAGCATCTGCTGAGCCGTATCTAGATCGGGAACGTCGATTAGTTGAAACGACGTCTGGCAATTTATCCCACCCAGTTGACAACTTTGTTGATCTCGTAAGGTCGCGATGAAATTGGATGAATATTGGCCATCGCTTTCTTGGACCACCGCGACTGGTGCATGGGTTATCGCTCCCCCAAAGGCGCTTCCAAGCAATATCAACGTCAGCAAGGGCCCAACGATGGTTGACACCATGACCATTGGTTGTCTTATGAATTTGAGAATATCACGCAAGCATACGGCTAAGCTGCCTTTCATTCTCTTAAGCTCCGTCCCGTAACATTCAGGAAGACATCGTCCAGTGTGAGCTCACGAAGAGTAACGGCGCGAAGCTTTCCTCCGTTCGCGTCAAATAGTCGAACGATCTTCGGGACGGCTTCGGCACCGTTTTTCACTAGAATAGTCAGGCCGTCGCTCCGTCGCGAGATCTTCACGACGAAATCTGATTTCTCCAGCTCGGTAAGGACAGCGTTGGGGAGGGACAGGAACTCGGCTTCGACAATGTCGCCTCCCGCAACTTGTCGCTTGAGCTCGGTTGGGGTTCCTAAGGCGACGATCTTGCCGTGGTCTACGATTGCAACTCGGTCGCAGAGATTTTCCGCTTCGTCGAGATAATGGGTGGTGATTACGAGGGTGATACCGTGGTCTTCATGAATTTTCTCGACGTATTCCAGTACAGCTGCCCTGGCCTGCGGATCCAAGCCGGTTGTGGGTTCATCGAGGAAAAGAACTTCAGGTTCATGTAACAGAGCTCTGACAATCTCCAGGCGCCGCTTCATTCCACCCGAGTATCCTGCAACGGGAATCTTGGCTCTGTCCGCTAATCCTACGACTTCTAGGAGTTCACGTATTCTTTCTTGGCGCTGCTTTCTAGGTAT
>PMBQ01000109.1 GCA_003152955.1 Candidatus Bathyarchaeota archaeon | reverse complement strand
CGTCAGACATTTCTGGGCATCTGGATTCGGCGTGTCATTGAAAACCAGCCAATCTCTGTATTCGGCGATGGCTCCCAAATTCGCGACTTCACTTATGTGGATGACGCGGTGGAGGCCTTCTTGCTAGCTGCTGCGACACCGGACACCGCGGGCAAGGCCTACAATCTCGGCGCCGACGAGCGTATCTCACTCAAGAATCTCGCAGAGCTGCTTGTCCGTTGTCACGGTGCGGGTAGATATGAGACCANNACATTGGAGACTACTATGCAGACGATAAACGGTTCCGCTCGGCCACAGGTTGGCGACCGGTCGTTTCTCTGGCCGATGGATTGGAAAGGACGCTTCATTATTACCTAACGGAGCTCCCCAACTATGTCTAATCCATCGAAAGTCCCATTTGGAGATTTGAAGCTGGACTACGCAAGTCATCGACCCGCCATTGACGAGGCGATCCGTCAAGTGTTGAACAGCGGGTGGTTTGTACTCGCCGAAATGGGAGCACGCTTCGAAGCGGCTTTCGCTGAATACTGCGGCGTCCCTTATGCCGTGGGTGTCGGCTCCGGCACAGAGGCACTCCACTTGGCCCTGCTCGCCCTAAACGTGCATCCCGGCGACGAGGTCATTACGGTCGCCAACACATGCGTGCCCACTGTGTCTGCCATCAGTTTCGCTGGCGCCACTCCGGTGTTAGTAGATATTGATCCGCTTACCCAAACAATGAATCCAGCGAGGATTGAGGAGCGCCTGACATCACGGACCAAGGTCATTCTCCCGGTGCATCTTTACGGTCAGTGCGCCGACATGGACTCCATCCTGGAGATTGCGCGGAGGCACGGCCTGCAGGTCGTGGAAGACTGTGCTCAAGCCCACGGCGCGCTATACAAAGGCCGCATGGCCGGAACGATGGGCGACGCAGGCTGCTATAGCTTCTATCCCAGCAAGAATCTTGGCGCCTATGGCGATGCAGGGACGATCCTTTGTCGGGATTCTGAACTTATGGAGCGGCTGCGTATGTTACGAAATTATGGTCAACGCGAGCGTAATTATCACTCAATCAAGGGTTTTAATAGCCGCCTCGATGAGCTGCAGGCTGCAATTCTCCTGGCCAAGCTTCCAAAGCTTCAAGCCGCGAATGAACGTCGTCGGAAAATTGCTGCCACTTATTCAAGAGCCTTCACCAAGCATAGTTGGCTGGATTGTCCCGTTGAAGCTCCGGAACGCCATCACGTCTATCACCTATATGTCGTGCGTGTTCCGTACCGCACAGCATTCCAAAAACACATGGCCGATCAAGGAGTGTCTACAATGATCCACTATGCAATACCTATCCATGATCAGGAGGCCTATGCCGAATGCCACGACCAAGCACGATTCCTGCCGAAAACGGATTTGCAGGCAGCGAGAATCGTAAGTCTACCCATATATCCTGAACTCACCCAAGAACAGGTGGCACGGGTAATTGCGGCTGTGGAGAGTTTTTCGTTGCCCCAGTGATCATTCGTCAACCCGAAGGGTTACCTTTGCTGCAATTCTGTACTTACTTTGATATCAATTTCATTCATCGGGGCTTGACTCTCTACAGCTCTCTGGAGCGGCAGGCTTCGCAATTCACACTCTGGATACTTTGCTTCGACGAACGAACGTATGAAATCGTGACATCGTTGAACTTGCCCAATGCGCGATTGATTCGGAGGGAAGAGTTTGAAGCTGGCGATTATGAGTTGAGTGCCACGAAGCAAGACCGCACTACGGTTGAATACTACTGGACCTGCACCCCAAGCCTGCTGCTCTATATCTTCCGGCACCATCCAGATGTGCAGACACTCGCATATGTCGATGCGGATATTGCCTTTTTCGGATCTCCCTCCGTGCTCCTGGCTGAGTTGGGGAAAGGGAGTATCCTCCTGCTCCCCCATGATCTAAGTCCTGAGTATGTTGGACATGAAACGGCTGGGAAGTTCAATGTGGGGATTTTGGTCTTCAAGCAAGATACGAACGCCATCAAGTGCCTGACTTGGTGGCGCGAACGATGCCTGGAATGGTGCTTCGACCGGCATGAGGATGGTAAATTCGGTGACCAAGCCTATCTGAATCGTTGGCCGGAACTCTTTCCTGGTGTTACTATTTCAGACCGTTTGGGATTGCGCGTGGCCCCTTGGAATGCAAGCCAGTATCATTTCGAACAGGAAAAAGATGGCACGGTCATAGTAAACGGAGAACGGTTGATTTGCTATCACTTTCACGCTTTACGCTTATGCACCCGGCACCTCGTGCTCTTGATCCGTTGGTCTGTGCCGATCTCTGTGGCATGCCGGGAAGCAGTGTACCGTCCATATGTGCATGAGCTTCTGGCGACCGAGCGAAAGTTGGGAGTTCATGGATTCGTTCTCCCGGTTCACCGATCTGGATTTCCCTGGCGCTATCTTCTCGGGCGGATACTTCGCATGCAGCCGCTGCGCAATTTCCTCTGGGCGCGATACACCTGACGGCCCCGCTCGCTGTTGAGAGCATATCATACGTCGCCTAATATTCATTCCATTAAGAAGTGGTTGATATCTCGGCAACAAAATTGGCGACGCCGGTTGGCAATTGGTCACTCAAATCTTCGTTCAAGCTAGGCCATCTCTTGATTTCCGAATCGGTAGTACTATGAGTAAACCCACAGTCTATTTCTACTGCTACCCTCAAGGACCAGCAATTAAAGCTGGATATCAACACGAGATTGTTGGTTTGGCGGAAGGCCTAGAAGAACTTGGAGTTTCGTTCTGCTCAGACACGAACTATTGGCGATTAAAACCTGCGGCTGAGAGCTTTCTCTTCAACCAGGCGCTTGATATTGCTCCTGATGACTGTGACATCGTTGTGCTCAATAACGATTGGATCGATTATGGCTATGACATGCCGCCACAACTGTTTAGGGCTGGCAGAAAGTATCTTACAGTCTATATGGATCAATCTGATGGATTGATTACTCATGCATATCAAGCGGACTTCCGGCAGTTTGACTTCATATTCAAAACACATTTCAACAACCGTGTTGTTGACTATCCATCAAACATGCATCCATGGGCTTTTGGCTTAACTAATAGGATGATTGAAGCGACCGCAAATGGACTGCCTTGGAAAGAGAGGGATAGGGTCCTGCTATCGAACTTTCGGGTTGGCGCGCCATTAAGACAAAGAGCAATAAAGTATGTTTACCCTCTGCTAAGGGAAGTTTTCGAGATAGATGGAAGCAGTGACGACTTTCTTCCTCCTGCAAATGCGCTTGAGTTTTTCGAATGGGAGAAAACGGGACGTCGTCACAATCCTTCATACTATGATAGGCTGAAAACATCACAGGCGGTATCTTGNNCTTCAGAGAATCGTGAATTTCGTCAATAACTTCTCTATTGTGAAGTCTCAGGTGATATATCAATGGGATAGTTTTCGATTGTGGGAAGCTTTTGGTGCTGGATGTCTTGTTTTCCATGTTGACTTTGAGAAATATGGGTTGGAGCTACCCGTTATGCCGAAGAATTTGCATGACTATTTAGGGGCCGATTTCAATAACACGAAACTGTTGGAAGAAGTCGTTAACAGCGAACCAGAGGTGCTTTCGCTGATTGCAGAGAATGGGAGATCCTGGGCACTAGAGGAGTATAGTCCTTTAAAAACTGCACAAAGATTTCTCG
>PMBQ01000253.1 GCA_003152955.1 Candidatus Bathyarchaeota archaeon | reverse complement strand
TTCCTTCAACTCTAATTGAACATGTTCAAGTTTTGTTAACAAAATCTGCGGATTGTTAAGTGGCGAACTCCTCCAGGTACCCGCCCCCAGACGACCTCGCTCAGTAATTGGCCTGGGGTTTTATGTTGTAACTGTGCCGCTCTGCGGAATGACTCACCTCAGGCTAAAGTAAGCCTAGTGCCGACAACGATCCCATAGGACTCCACGTGCCTATTTTTGGTTCTACGTGGNNCGACTACTGAAGCACACCGATGAGAGACATCTCACTCTGCACAGTTTAGAGAGCAGTAAGTCGTGACGGTCAGGCCATGCCCATTTTGGCCAACGTACGGAAATCAGCCACCTGTTGCACAACGTCGGTCTGGCTAATGATTCCGATGATCTTGTCATGTTCAGTTACCACAAGTCTCTTCACTCCTTTCTCAACCATCTTCCTCGCCGCGTCTGTGAGGCTGGCTGAGGCGTCGATCGTGGCTAATGGCGCAGTCATTATCTCCCCGACCGTCACCTTCGATGGATCGGCTCCCTGAGCAACGATCTTTTCCATCATATCCCGTTCCGTAATAATGCCGAATGGAAGTCCGTCCCTGTTCGCGATCAACGACCCAATGTGCTTCTCAGCCATCAGACGAGCTGCATCTTTTGCCTTGGCCTTCAAATCCACGGAAACTATGGTTCGCATGATCTGACGAACAGTTGTAGCAGAACTCATTCTCCGTCATCATCGTCTAGTTGGTGCGTTGAATTAAAGACTTATCGGGTATGGATCTTTTCACGTGGCGTATGCTCGGGGAACCCGGTCCTTCACCAAATCGTTTCTAGGTGTGACAGATTTGTCACGAGCCCACGAGAGATCAATGTCTCTTACGATGCACTCCTCTCTCGTCGCTGAAGCTCGATAGATTGTTTGCCCTCGGGGACTGACAATCTGGGATTGCCCGATAAATCGGAGCCCGCGTTCCACTCCCACGCGATCAGCGGTCACTACATAAACGTGATTTTCTAAAGCGCGAGTCTTCATGCAATCTGGGCAGTGCGGCAGGACCAAATTGGAAGGGTGCGCAATCACATCTGCCCCCTTAAGCATTAGAGTCCTAGCCGACTCGGGAAAGATCCAGTCGAAGCAGATCATGACCCCTATTTTCCCGAACACTTTGAACTCGTTGCCGGGCTTGAAGAACCTCTTCTCGTTGCAGAAGAGATGGATCTTACGATATGTTCCCAGATATCTTCCTCCTTTGACGACGACAGCGGAGTTGTAGAAGCTCTGTCCCTTTCTTTCTGCAATGCCCGCCACTATCATGGTACCGTCACGCTTCGAAAACTCCCGGACCGTCTGCGCAGTTGGTCCTTGTGGAATCGGTTCGGCCAACTTTGCAAGCTCACGTCTGCTCCGAAAGTTGTAGCCGGTGTTGAAGAGTTCCGGCAAAACCAGAAGAGCCATCTGCTTCTTGCCAACTAATCGAAACGCCTTGTTGATATTGCCCTCCACATCAGAAAGCTTCGAGTTGATCTGTACGAAACCTACTCGCATTCGAACCGACCCCATTCAGCTTGAAGCGTTATTGTATTGAATGCGATCGCTCGCATATTTATCGCGACCCCCTGAAGACCTATGCCTACACCAGTCAGAGTTTTGGGGCGTAGAGAACTGTCCACCAGGAGAAGCAAGCGCACGAAACTTACTATAGTACAGTGGGAGGTCAGGTAATTCTCATGCCAGAACTTCCTGAGATCGCAAACCTCGCCCGACAGATGACAAAACAACTCAAGGGAAAACGCATCACCGATATTGACTTGACCCAGCCCAAATGCCTCAACGTCTCGGTCAAGAAGTTCCGAAGAATTAGCGGCAAGAGAATTGGAGAAACCAATGCGCGAGGAAAGTGGCTTTTCACACACCTAAGCCCAGATGACAATCTACTCCTGAATCTCGGCATGGGAGGAGATTTGCGCTATCATAAGCATGATGATACACTGCCGAAAAAACATCAGCTTCGACTGACTTTCGATGATAAGACCAAACTGACGGTTAGCTTCTTTTGGTTTGGTTACATACACACCGCTTTCGACAAAGATCTTCCTAAGCACAAGATGACCAGCAAGCTAGGAATCTCTCCCATTGACAATGAATTCACGGTTGAAAAACTTGGTTCCTTACTCTCGGGAAGGCGAGGAGCGATCAAGAGCTTTCTGCTGAACCAGAAACATATTGCTGGAATTGGCAACGTGTATGTCCAGGATCCTTTGTACATGGCCAGACTTCACCCGCTTCGCATGACCCAAACGTTAACCGAGCGAGAGATTGAAGCTCTTCACCGCAGCGTATGTGAGGTCTTGAATCAGAGCATCAGGCTTGGCGGTTTGAAATACGAAAGGGACCTCTATGGTCGTAGCGGGAGGTTTGGGCCCGAGCATTTCCTAGTAGCATACAAGACAAATGAACCCTGCCCAATATGCAAAACCTCGATTGTGAAGATCAAGACCGGAAGCACAGCAAGCTACATCTGCCCTAACTGCCAAAAACTCTGAGGGCGGATTGAGAATCAATTCAATTTCTCCTCAGGATCTCGTGGTTGAACTGCCTAATGAGTTGGGTCAGCCAATCTACAGTTCCTGAATGACCACGCAACGCTCCGATTGACGGCCCAACAAAGTCTGAACAGTGGTTTGGTGCCGAGGGCGGGAAATTCAGGAACGTTTTTCGCGTTCCATTTGAATCCGCGATTAGGCCTATGCCGCTTTCGGCACAGTCAACCCGGTCTTCAGCTTCACCCACGTGGTCGGGTGCTCTCCCAGGCTGAGCTACCTCGGCTTAGGACGCTTTCACGAGCACTCAACAATTAAGAGTTTTCTAACCGAATCCCAAACTGCTGAGCGTTGGCTCTATTCCGTTTTCCGAAGGTTTTTAGGCGGAGGGTGGAAAGCACTCGGAAAGGTGGGCCGGTAGATCAGCCTGGTATGANNGTCGCGGGTTCAAATCCCGCCCGGTCCACCACCATCCAAGTCAAGACGTACGCTAACATCACACTAGAGCAGGTTGCAATTCGTATAGTCGTGATGTGAAGCGCTAACATAAAATTGAGCAAGGCTGTATGCGCGCAATGAAAAGTGCGTTGTCCTTGACGAATGAATCCGATAGCTCCCTATCGCGCATCATTGGAATCATCGCAACTGTTGTGTTGATCTTCTCAATCACAATTCCACCCTTTGTAGGAACTTCGTCGCTCGTTATGGCGATTCATCCGTCGTTCTCACAACTCCTACAGGCAACCGTCGGTTCTCGATACCCTGACTTTGTCACCGTTGTGAGCGTAGTAGGATTCCTTATGCTTGTTTTGGGGTCATTTTTGGATTTGGTGTTTTTCGGAGTTCGTTATGGCGTAAGAAGAGTGCGTGCTGGTGTGCTGACATGTGCTGTTGGTTTGCTGTTCCTTACCGGATCTCTGTTCGACTATAGTGGAGATATCTCCTCCAAAATTCTTACAGTCGTCTATGTTGGCGTCTGGCCTAGTCTACAATTCTATGGAATTGGCTACTTCATAGCCTGGCTTACCATAATAACCGCACTCATTGCAACAAGTCGTACTGTTGCGGGTCGGACTAGAAAACAGCAGTTGGCAGCTGTGGTCACTCAGACCCCACAGGTTGCGCAGAACCTGATTCCTACCGGATACATAGCTCTCGATAACATACTCTTCGGAGGTCTCTTCCCTGGATCTAGCATAGTCTTGACGGGGCCACCATGCGACGAAAAGAACATGATAGTTAGACGCTTCATAGAAACAACTGTCACAACGGGGCGGGGATGCGTCTACATTTCGAGTTCTATAGATCGTGTCCGAGATCTGCTATCAAGTCACGACAGATACCTTCAGGTAATACTTTGTCATCCACAGGCCGAGACAATCGCAACAGCCTATCCTGAAATTGCGACGCTCAGAACAGTTGATAATCTGACCGAGATCAATCTGCAATTCACTAAAGCGGTCGCAAAACTCAGTTCCAACAAACCCCCAGTCTTATGCTTGGAGATCCTGGACGACGTGTTGCTCGATCATCACAGAGCAACTAGGAGATGGCTAATGGATATTCTGGGAAGAAGCAAATCAACCGAGATGACCTGTTTGGCCACGTTGAATCTGGCGATGCACTCTGACGATGAGTCTCAGGCAGTGCTAGAGACATTCGATGGCCATATCGATCTGTACGAGACAGAACTCCATGTGCACCCCAAACTGATTCGAGTGAAAAAGTTCGGGGGTAGAAAGTTTCTTGACAACGAACTGCTAGTTGACAAGGAGAAGATCTGACGATTCAAAATGGTGATAAGAAAATTGTTTGATGACAATGGAAAGGAAATGGAACTTCTTCGGAGTCTGGGGTTATCAAGCGGCGAATCAAAGATGTACCTCCGTCTACTTTCTCAGCCCGAGGGGGAAATGTTGGACAAGGTTGTTACGGGCTTCGGTATTCCCGCAGCTATAGCTGAGGATTCATTGAAGTCGCTTGCTGACAAAGGCTTGGTGAGAATTTCCAGCAATAGGGTTGAGGTGGTTCAACCCCGAACTGTCTTGCAGAGAATACTTGATGAACGGAAGAGAAGCCTCGATAGTCAGGTTGCGAAAGAGGCTTCAGTCGCCCTGGAGCTGGAGAAAATTCTGGAGCCAGTGTATTGGGAGAGTAGACTTGGAATAAGACCGGAGGAGATCATAGAGCCCTTGCGTGATCTTCCCGAGATGGAGCTGCGTACCGCTCGGATCCTGGGCAACGCCGCCAAAGAGGCGAACATTTTTGCGGAGACATTTGGATGGTATGGCAAAGTTCGTGAGTCACTATTCCAGGCGCATGATCGCGGCGTCAGCATGAAGGTTCTGATGCTGGTCAATGATGAGTCGACTAGAGAAAGAGCTAGGGAGCTAGGTGATCTCGGCATTCAAGTACGGCATTGCGCTGAAGAATGGTATCCCGTAAGAGGAACGCTTGTCGATGACCAGGAGCTCGTTTTCCTCATCTGGGCGACGAAAAAGCGCGATGTACAACGACCAATTTACTATCGCCCACACTACACGAAGAACCAAGGATTCATCAGGATATTTCGAGACGCTTTCCTCAAAAGATGGGAAGAAGGGCAGAAGATCTAGTTACCATGGCCTTCCATCTAGGCGGATTGCCCGAAGTTCATTTAACTAGATCGAGTTGGCTTGCATTCTTGCACGTGCGATTCGCGAATTCCATGCAACGAACCACTCTGCCGAAACGCTGATAGACACTCGTCACTTTCGACAAGATTTCGCCTGCTCCAATCGAAGATCCAACTCTCGTCAAGTGCCCATTGCATTTGCAGTCACTGGAACCCGCATGTGACAGAATGGGCTTGGCGCTCAAATTCCTGACGGTCTCTTGGTTGATAGTGCACTCTAGACGTTTGCTTGACCTTAAGTACACAATCGCCCTGACTCTACACCGACGGTCAGACGTGAGATAGTCAACGTGCCAGGTCACGTTTTTCGGACCTCGCAGGTGACGGTTCAATCTACCTTCCAGAGAAACGGACCCGTATCCGAGTGCGGACCCAGTGTAGAGATAATACCCCTTTCTTATTGTGGCGTATCCTAGGCTACCAATCTTGGCTCTAAACGGCTTCATGCAGATGAGGAGTAGCGTGTATGTCCCCTTCAAATGCCGTTTCCCCGAAGCACAAATAGACCCTCCAAGTCACCATAGGGAGAACGGGTTGCTTGGATTCTTATGAAGGCGATAGTTCTGGCGGGTGGATATGCAACTCGTTTGAGGCCCATCAGCTACACACTACCCAAACTGCTCTTTCCCGTTCTAGGAAAGCCGATGATTTACTGGACGCTTGACCTACTCAGACACCACGGAATAGATGAAGTTGTACTCGCAGTCAACTATCTAGCTGACTCTCTTCGAGCAAGAGTGGGAGAAGAGTACAGAGGGATGCGTATCCATTACTCACTCGAAGATAGGCCGCTTGGAACCGGTGGCCCATTGAAACTTGCCTCACAGACAATTCGTCTGAAAGACACCTTCATCGCCATGAACGGCGACGTGATCGCTGAAATCGACCTCACTCAAATGTTGGAGCGTCATGAAAGTGCAAAGGCAGCAGTGACGGATGCACTTCATGAAGTACACGATCCTACCAGATTCGGAGTGGTCCAGCTCGATTCGAACCTGAAGATCAGCAGGTTCGTTGAGAAACCAAGCTTGAAGGAAGCACCCAGTCGGCTGGTCAATGCTGGAATCTACATGATCGAGCCCTCGGTTCTGAGAATGATACCGGCGGGACGGAGAGTTTCGCTTGAAAGAGAAATCTTTCCTGTTCTGGCAAAAAGGCAGAGGCTGATTGGATTTCCGTTTGAAGGCCACTGGTTTGATATTGGAAGCCTCTCTGACTTCCAGAAAGCCAACCTCGTGCTGCTTCAAAAGCAGGGGCTAAAATCTATCCTCCGCCAGGGTAGGCGCAGACTCGTCGGAGACTCAAGACTCATGACACCATTCTTCCTCGGACAACACTCTACCGTCGAGAGGACTGCTCGTGTGGGACCCAACGTGGTGATTGGCAATAATTGTCGGGTAGAGAGTGGAGCGCGAGTGACAAACTCGATCTTGTTCGATAGGGTTGCGGTAGGGAAGGGGGCCATAGTCTCGGGAGCAATCATAGCGTCCAATGTGTCGATTGGAAAACGAGCGAAGATCGAGCCTGGAACCGTCATCTCACCGAATGTTCAGATCAGTGATGGCGTCAAAATCCGGAGGAATGTGATGGTTCATCCCCACAAGGAAATAACCACGAACGTTGCAACCGGAATACACCTCATGTGAGCAGTGGGACACAGTTGGAAGAGAGAAAGCTATTCGGAACAAACGGTGTTCGAGGAATAGTGAACGAGGAGCTGACCGCAGAACTAGTTCTGAAACTATCCATGGCGACTGGCACGTACTTCAAGGGTGCCGACCTTGCGGTGGGATGCGATGGCAGACTCTCAAGTCCGCTGTTCCAAGATGTTGTGTGCTCGGGCTTGGCAAGTGCCGGATGCCAGGTCTGGAAGTTGGGTCAAATAACGACCCCTGCGCTGCAGTTTCTCACAAAAGACTGGGGATTGAAAGGTGGCATTATGGTGACTGCAAGCCATAATCCCCCGAAATATAACGGCATGAAGGTCATGGGAAATCATGGCGTAGAGCTCCCACACGAAGATGAGCTCAAGATCGAGAAGATCTACTTTGGGTCCAAGTGGAAACTCAGCGAGTGGAATACGGTCAGGGAGCCGATTTCTGTTACGGACAAGTTCTCCGGATATATTAGATCGGTCATCGAGAATGTAGGTGGGGCCCCAATCCGTGGAAGCTTGAAGGTTCTCGTGGACGCCGCCAACGGCGTAAGCGTGCTCGCAACGCCACCCATCGTTGAGAAACTGGGAGGCCGCGTGTGCATAGTGAACGGCAATATTGATGGTAACTTCCCTGCGCGTTTGCCCGAACCCACACCCCAAAATCTACGTAAGACCTCCGAAATCCTTCCCTCCCTGCACGCTGACTTCGGTGTCGCACATGATGGTGATGGCGATCGCGCTGTCTTTCTAGATGAACGCGGCGCGGTTTCCTGGGGGGATCAGACATTTGCCCTTATCATTAGAGACTTCTTGGAACACCACTCGAACGGAAAAATCGTCACTCCAATCAGTTCTTCTCAGATGATTGAGGAAACTGCTGAGAAGTATGGGGGCGAAATCGTATACACTCCTGTTGGTAGCGTGTACGTTTCCAATTTGATGTTAAAGATCAAGGCAAAGCTAGGTGGCGAAGAAAATGGGGGCATTTTCTATGCACCGCACGTTGCTGCGCGGGATGGAGGCATTACAACGGCAATGATCTACAAGATCGTGCTAGAAGCGCGTAAACCACTCTCAAAACTCGTGGCGGAGCTTCCGAACTATTACATTGTGAAGGACAAGATGCCATGCCCTGATTCAATCAAGGTTGCCGTTATGGAGGAAGTTCGAAACCTTCCTAGAAAAGGCAAGGTCCTTGACATAGATGGGATCAAAGTCTGGGTTCCTCCGCGGTCGTGGATTCTAATTCGCCCCAGCGGCACTGAACCCATATTCAGGATCATGGCCGAGGCACCGACCAAGGGCAAAGCCATGAAAATA
>PMBQ01000307.1 GCA_003152955.1 Candidatus Bathyarchaeota archaeon | reverse complement strand
AAACAGACGGCGAATGTAACTTGCAGATATTTCGCAACAGTTGCCGTGATTCTTCTGTCACGTGTAGCCAAAAGTGATGCAAGCCACGTTATTGCTAGCAACACCGAGCTAGCGTGAGAACACATTGCAAGCGCCCAAGCAACGCTCCACGTAAGATAGCTCTTCCTTATCCAAGCAGCCACTGCCAATGTTACAAAAAACAGAGTCAGAGAATAGGGTGCGATCAGCAAAGACATGCTAAAGCCGATCGGAGAAAACGCAGCTAGAAGACCTGCAGCGACTCCCAAGTACTTTTGATTGAAGAGAGACTTGCCGATGAAATAGAGATTCACCACAGTCAGAGAACCGAAAAGTGCGGAATATAGGCCAAACACTAGAACCAAACTCGGTCTTGAAACGCCAAGAAAAGACGCAACCTTGGAGATGATGTACCCGATCCAGATGTATGCTGGTTTGCCATCCATCCAACCTGGCCTTAGACTCAGGATCATATTTGCATAGTAAGCACCATCATCATTAGCAAGCATTACGGGCAATTGATTCGCAAAGACACCGAAAATGAAAACCGTGCTGAGCAGGAGGAGCAAGACATCGAGCTTGTCGATTGCTCCGCTACTATCCTTCATGTTAGTTGAAAGTGGTTTCAAGAGTCAGCTACCACTCGACAGAGGGGTCTAGCGTTTTTTGTGAGAAGTTCAACCGACGTATGGCGGTCAACGACTTCAATGCGTGGAGTCGGCCTGACCTATCTCGCATCCCTGGCTAACCTCAAGTTCTATCGGTGGAGCGGATTTCTCGCATCAGCTGCCAATCCCAGAAAAATGCTTTCCAAGATTGCGAGCGAATGGCTTGAGGTAGCTCCGGACATCTTTGAACTGTAACGCCTTCGTTGGGCATGAAGATACGCACCACCCGCATCCCACGCAGTCGGAAACCTTCACCTCGCCAGATTTCGGTATTAACGAGCTCACGGGTATCCCCATTTCACAAATTCGATCGCATGCNNGATCTTGTAGAAGCCCAACCGACCCACAAAGCCGTATAGGGCCCCCCAAGGGCAGAGAAACCGGCACCAATTACGGTTCCCCGAAAGCGGAACCACCAACAAGCTTGCGAAGAACATTACCTGAATGACCTGATCAAAAGCGCTCTGATACTTCCAAGTGAAAGGAATGTTCGGGCTGAAGACCACAAGAAAGAGGTAACCCAAGAGCAGCGCGAGCGAAATCCATTTCACGTAACGAAACCTCCAGAACTTTCCTCCTCGTGGAGTACTTCTCCTAAATGCATCTCCCACAGTATCTCTAACTCCGACGCATGTACAGTTCCAGCCGCAATCTGCTCTTCTTCCGAAAAGGAAAACCACGATCAGGTAGGCAAAGAACGTTACAGAGCCAATCACGTGAAAATCGAGAAAGCTTGAATGCGTCAGCAACGGGATCAACAGCCACCAAGTAGCCACTAGGAACGTCAGCACAGCAATCCTGACCTTGATATATCGTAGTTTTGTGGCAGCAACCCTCCATACCCCGAAAATCAATATGACGATCGGGAGCGAGTATCCGCTGACCCACACGCTGTGGATCCAGCCGAGATAATTCTGATTCAACCAACCGAACACAGCATACAACAGCCCGCCGTAGGAAAACAGCTTCGCCCATTCCATTTGAGTTCGCCTGACCCATCGCCTCATCCGAACATCAAGTATGCTGCTGTCCAGCACCCGAAAATCGTGAATGTACCCGCAAGAATACCGCCTAAGGAAAAGAGCGGTACACCAATCAAAATAGTAGTGATGTTACATCCGTCTCCCAGTACGGCGCCAACACCCATTACCAATCCTCCCAAAAGCGACTGCCCCAACATTCTCGCGGGCGGAAAACTTATCCGCCACTCCCTTGCAAGCAAAGCAGCTAAAGCTGCACCCACAATCGCACCGATAACCATAGCCTGTTCCCAACCCAAGAAGCCCAAGTTGCGATAGACGAGGATGGCCAGCAGTCCTATGTATCCGCCAGTCATCGCAAGTGGTGTGCTACGTCCAGCCGCTTCTGCGACAGGGTAGGAGATGACTCCAATAGTGCCGATCGCAATTCCGGACAGCCACCAGGGCCAACTGGTTCTAAGCAGCGCAATTGGATTACGCTTTTCCCGCTTCTCGTTTCGGTAACTCCTCTGTGCAAGGAACAGAAACGCAGCACCGATCGGGAGGATTAGGAACCATGGGGAAACACCCAACGTAATGGGAATAGTTGGGGATAGACCATTGACTTGAACTTTGGTCATGCTCTGCAACATGTCTTTCATTGGAGCAAGAGTATAGTTCAAGGTCGCTGCACCACCGATACCAATCCCCAACACTGCGAGTGCGGAACCTACCATCCCCTCTCCAGTCCGGTACGTTGACCCCAATATGCACCCGCCAGCGATGACCATCCCGACTCCGAACATGAAGCCCCCGAGCATGTTTGCCCCCCAATAGAGACCACGAGGGTAAAGCTTGACCAACTTGAGATCGCTTAGCAGCTGGAAACCAACCATCTCAATGACGAGCGCTACGCCAAGCGCCTTTACGATTGTATAATCCTTGAGCCGCAGTGTGTCCTGGAAGCCTGAGTTGAAGCAGAAGCTCCCACGTTGAAGCACAATTCCGAGTACGAAGCCTATGACAAGTCCTGAAAAGATATTCGCTATGACCACCGTCTACATGCAACCCTCCGTTTCAGTCAAGGATCGAGAAGTCGATCCGCCGATCCTTCCAATCATCATAACCTTGCAGCCCTCTTTCTCAGCACTGACCTGCACTAGGTCAACCGAAGATAGATGGTCGACCAGAGCTCGGCCCATCTTCATCAGTTTGAGCTTTTTTCTCACGTTGATGGTCGTACAGGGATAGATCTCGCCTCTGACATCAATAGCTTCGTTCCAGAGAGAGTCTGGCATCCACCTTGCCCGCGAGAGCTGTACCTAGGGCGACTTTTGGTCGAATAGTCCTTATTCTACAGCTCATTCTAGTCCATACATAGAACAACCAGAATTCTGAGAACTCTCCATCCGGCGCTTGATCAGTTTGGAACCCACACGGTACGCTCACCCCCATGAACAACGAATTGCTGTGGTGATTCCAGCCTTTAACGAAGGGGGACGTGTAGGGCACGTTGTGGAAGCCATACCAAGGGAGATTGTTGACGATATCATCGTAGTTGACGATCACAGTACCGATGCAACTGCAGAAGAGAGTATCAAGAACGGAGCAACGCACGTAGCCTCAAGCGCTTCCCGCGGTGTGGGTGCAGCCATCAAAACCGGTTATTGGGAGGCCCTGAAGAGAGGAGCAGACGTACTGGTTGTAGTTGCCGGTGACGGTCAACATGATCCACGTGACATTCCGAGAATCCTCGAACCAGTCCTAAACGGGAATGCCGATTACGTTGNNGAGACAGATTGAACTCATCATTGCACGAAACCGACATGACGACTTTCCGGTATGTCGGAAACCGAATGTTGAGTTTACTCACTCGAATGTTGACCGGACTGGAAGTCAAAGATTCTCAATGCGGTTTCACAGCCATTACACGTGAAGCGCTAGAGAAGCTCGACCTACAATGGATCACCAACACATGGGGTGTTCCGAATGACTTCCTTTTCGAATGCGCAACCCAACGGCTGAGGGTGAAATACGTGAACGTCAAAGCGTACCGAGGAGAACGGCGTTCCTACATCCGAATCCACTCTTACATACCTAGGATGGTTTTTGTACTCCTTAGGGGTCGAGTGAGATTGGTTCGTTCTCGCAAGAAGAGTATGAAGACAGAATTAAGCAGTCTCGGATCCT
>PMBQ01000329.1:4590-4816 GCA_003152955.1 Candidatus Bathyarchaeota archaeon | reverse complement strand
ATCATCTCGCGTTCTTCCTCGCGATATAACAGGTTGTAGTGGTTCTGCATGCTAACGAAACTCTCCAAACCCAAGCGTTCACTCGTATACAGTGCTTTGAGGAATTGCCAAGCGAACATGCTTGAAGCTCCAATGTAATGCGCGTACCCACGATGAACAACCTCATTCAGCGCTCGCATGGTTTCTTCGATAGACGTATTGTAGTCCCAACGATGAATCTGATACA
>PMBQ01000329.1:712-4514 GCA_003152955.1 Candidatus Bathyarchaeota archaeon | reverse complement strand
ACGTTGGCGGTGTCGAAGAAATTTATTCCAAGATCAATCGCCTTCTTGACCAATTTCTGTGCCTGATCCAGCTCAACTTTCCAAGCTGCGTCGTTGCCGAACGACATACAGCCCAAACATATCCGTGACACTTTGACGCCAGTTGTACCAAGGTTAACGTATTCCATGAACTACCCTACTTCATGTTCCGCTATTTCCCTGTTCTTACTCATGGCCGAAATTGCTTCAGCCCAGCGATGATCCGCCTCGTGGGAAAAGCGCTATCACCCAACGTCGACTCGATTTTCCCGTTCTGCTGAGAACTCTAGACATGTTCCGGAATTCGAGGCTTCGGCTTTCTTATAGATGTGATNNAGCCTTCTCTTCTCGGGGCTCGAAAGTCTTCAGCTTCGTTAATCGTTGACTCGCGCCGATCAACGAAGAGCTTGCTTCTTGCCACCGCTTCTGAATCTAGCTCGCGAAAGGCAGGAGTCGATGCGCCGACCGCGTTTACATGCATTCCGGGCTGAAACCATTTGCCCATTAGAACCGGGCTGGTTGAGCCAGTCGTGGTGCAGACAATGTCTGAACCAACAACTGCCTCTTGTGCAGATGCGACTGGATCTACGGTGATACCGTGACGGCTGGATTCTCGCTCCGCGAAGCGTTTAGCATGATCGGCATTGCGGCTCCACACTGTAACCCTCTTGATCGGGCGTACCACAGACATCGCCTCAATATGCATCGCTGCCTGCGTTCCTGAGCCTAGAACCGCCAGGTCCGTCGAGTCTGGTCGTGCCAGCATTCTTGTTGCCACAGCGCTAACGGCAGCTGTTCTAATCGCAGTTATTGAGCTAGCATCGATGAGAGCGAGTAGTTTTCCATTATCACATTCGAAGAGTAGCACAGCGCCCTGATGCGATTCGTAGTGCGTATTCAGGTTTCCAGGGAAGACTGTAATGATCTTGCTACCGATCGCTCTTGGAGTCCCAAGATAAGATGGCATAACTCCAAGGGCGCCCTTCTTGTCTGGAAGCCATATCACCTGGCGCTGAGGTTGAAGCGCATCGCCGCGCGCAAGTGTCCTGAAAGTCTCTTCCATGACCTTAATGCACTCGTGCATCGGCAGCNNGCCTGGCCGGATTCGAACCGGCGACCCCACGATCTCAGAATGATTGTTTATCAGTCGTGTGCTCCAGCCAAGCTGAGCTACAGGCCCTTCGCGTCGGCGTTGTCTGCTTTTTGCTTTAAGGGTTTATTCATGGCGACTCGGGAGCGGATACGGTTCTTGGACGTGTGATTACTTTCGTGTACTGGCAGTCTATAGAACTTATGCTATACTATAATTAGCATATACCTGAGGGTCTGCATGCGTACATGGACCTGAGAACATGCACGAAGTTAGATTTCACGGTAGAGCCGGTCAGGGCATTCTGACGGCAAGCCGACTGTTCGCGCAGGCGGCCATATGTGATGGGAGGTACGCTCAAGCCTTCCCCGACTTTGGTCCCGAACGGCTGGGTGCACCTGTTCAAGCCTTTGCGCGGATCGATGATCTACCAATCGAAATCAGAAGCCAGGTCTACACACCCAACGCGGTAGCCGTCTTTGAAAAAAGTCTCCTAGCGAAAGTTCCAGTAACGCGAGGCATGGTCCCGAAAGGACAGTTAGTCGTGAACTCGAAGAACGAGAATTCCGCTGAGGTCAAGAAGATGGGTGATGATGTCGGAGTCGGCGTCTACATAATTGATGCAGATCGAATCGCGATCGATTTGATCGGGTCCCCCACGGTGAGCACTATCATGCTCGGCGCTTTGGCGGGGGCATCAGGATTCGTCACCATCGACTCACTAGAATCCTCTGTAAGAGAGCGGTTCCATGGAGACATGGGCGAGGCAAACGCCAAGATGATCAGAATGGGATTCAAGGAGGTCTCTCAGATTTGAGTAGCTCGAAGAAACCAGGATGGCGCCAACTCACACGCGGAGCCATAATAACACAGCCAGGTTCAGCGAGAGAATTTCTCACCGGCGACTGGCGCACAAAGAAACCGATCCTTGATCAAACAAAATGCACCAACTGTTTGTTCTGTTGGATCTGGTGTCCTGAACCCGCAATCATTCGTGACCCCCAGGTAATTTCGTTCGATTACAACTACTGCAAAGGCTGCGGAATCTGTGCAGTGGAGTGCCCGGTTCATGCAATCAAAATGACGGAGGAACAGTAAGAGTTGATGAAAACTCCGAAATCTAATCTTGTGGCGATGAGTGGCTCAGAAGCCGTCGCCAAAGCCATAGTGCAATCAAACGTGGATTTTGCTTCGGCCTACCCGATCACTCCTCAGACAATAATCGTGGAGCGATTGAGTGATCTCGTAGCAAGCGGCGAAACGAAGACAGCCTTCGTCAACGTGGAATCGGAGCATTCCGCGCTCTCAGCATGCGTGGGCGCAAGTCTCGCGGGTGGACGAGTGTTCACCGCCACATCAAGCCAGGGGCTCGCATTGATGCACGAAGTTCTCTACCTCACCTCAGGACTGCGATGCCCAATCGTGATGGCTGTCGCCAACCGCGCTCTTTCAGCTCCAATAAACATTCACGGCGATCACTCTGACATGATGGGATCGCGAGACTCTGGATGGATCCAACTCTATGTCGAAAACGCCCAAGAGGCATACGACTGGTGTATTCAAGCCTACAAGATCGCGGAAGATGAACGCGTCTCACTGCCATTCACCGTAAACATGGATGGCTACGTAATAACGCACTCAGTGGAGCCCATAGCCCTGATCGACAACGCGGCCGTAGACACGTTTCTGCCGCATCGAAAATCTCGTTACAAGATCGACACCAAGAATCCAATCACGTTCGGAACACTCACCCTACCTGATTACTACTTCGAGTTCAAGAAACAGCAAGATGACGCAATGCAAAATGTCCCAAATGTCTTCAATGAAGTCACAAGTAGCTTCGCCAACTTGGCGGACAGGCGCTACAACAATATCACACCCTTCGAACTTGAAGACGCGAAAGTCGCCGTGGTCTCATTGGGAAGTGCCTCTGGTACAATTAGATACGTCGCCAGGAGGCTCAGAAAACAGGGTCTTCCAGTAGGAGCACTAAAGATCGCATTGTACAGGCCGTTCCCACACGAAGAAGTCGGGAAAATCCTCCAAGACATCGATGTGGTAATCGTGCTAGAACGCTCACTCAGTCTAGGATCACATTGCGGACCACTCGCCAGCGATGTCGTATGCTCACTCTACAACCGCTCAGGCCAACCTCAAGTCTTGGACATCGTCGCAGGGCTAGGAGGCCGTGATCTTTCCCCCGAGAGCATCGAGCAGATCTTCCGAACTGGACTGGAGGCTAGAACGAAGCCCACTGGCTTCGAGTTGGAGTTTGCGGGGGTGCGCGAGTAAATGGTCACTTTGAGAGAACTGCAGGTTGAAGAGCTGTACGGCCCAGGTCATCGAATGTGCGCGGGTTGTGGAGGAGCCATAACCGCCCGCATGACATTGAAAGCCATGAAACGGCCAACCGTGGCCGTGAATGCCACCGGCTGCCTGGAGGTTGCGACGACAATTTACCCGTACACTGCGTGGCGTGTGCCATGGGTTCACGGCTTGTTCGAGAATGCTGCGGCAATAGCGAGCGGCATCGAGACTTACATGAGATCGAGCAATGATTCCAAACTCGATACGGATATAGTAGTCTTCGCGGGAGATGGCGGAACGTTCGATATTGGTTTGCAGTCTCTTTCAGGAGCCTTCGAAAGAAGGCACGACTTCACATACGTCTGCTACGACAACGAAGCGTACATG
>PMBQ01000329.1:0-671 GCA_003152955.1 Candidatus Bathyarchaeota archaeon | reverse complement strand
ATACAGAAGGCAGCGGCAGTTGAAGGTCCAGCACTCATACACGTCATATCTCCCTGCCCTTTGGGATGGCGATTCCCCACCGATCAGACTATTCACATGGCACGATTGGCTGTGCAGACTCGTTACTTCCCGTTATACGAGGTTGAGAAGGGAAAGTACAAGTTGAGCGTGAATCCGCACGAAGTGCCCGTGGACGATTTTCTAAAGATGCAGGGCCGATTCAACCACTTGTTCAGACCCGAGAACGCGAACGAACTGGTCGCGTTGAAGAGTCAAATTGAACAGCGATGGGCGGCACTGCAAGAACTCTGCCAAGGAAGGCATCCTACATGGGCATGACCACTATTGCTGAAAAGTAATGGGAGGTGAGAGAAATTGGGAAGTATCGGAAGATGTGCCGAATGCCATGACTGCTACGGAAACGACTGCACGCAATGTACACTCTGTGGATCAGCCCCACTTGAAGTGTGTATGCATTGCCCACCAAGTCTAATCCTGGGTGGTTGACTTGACTAAGTCTTTACCGTAGGGTGACCGCTCTTCGTTCGCATGATGGAATGCGCTGGAAATTGACTCGGTTCTTTGAATGTGAGCTTGGACTGTTTCTGAAAACCGTTTAAATGCGTGCGGGTTTTCTAAAGGTCGGGGCCGGTAGTTCAGCCTGGTATACC
>PMBQ01000197.1 GCA_003152955.1 Candidatus Bathyarchaeota archaeon | reverse complement strand
GTTCCTTCAGTTTCGGTGCCATCGCAACCTTCGAACTGGCGTACTTTCCTCTGCCCTCTTCTGCCGGGCTTCCTACAATATACACTGTACCTTTAGGAAATCCGGACTTGGCGAATGCACATGCCACACCAAAAGCCCAAGCCCCAATCAAATTATGCCCACATGCGTGTCCATTCGGCAGTGCGTCGTACTCAGCAAAGACCGCCACCTTGGGTTCACCCTGCCCAACACGCCCCAAGAACGCAGTGTCCATGCCAAGATAGTTCTCCGTCACATCAACACCATGCGTTTTCAGCTTGGAGACCAGTAGCGAGTATGCCTGGTGTTCCTCGCTGCCTAGTTCTGGGTGTGAATGAATGAAGCGAGAGATTTCCTTTATCTCGCTACTCAGCTCCTCCACAACTTTCGGTAATTTCTTTTTTCTAGCCGAAATATACTCCAAGTCCTGCAAGATCGTTCACAGAAAGAAATGTCGTGCTGAACTTTTCTTATAAAACAAATGTATGATTCTTCACTACTCTAACGGCCATATCATTACAGTAATTGCCCTAACCGCCCATCAAACGATTCATTGAACATGCAGAGGGGTCAATGACTCGAAGACGGAAAGAAGGAGCAGAGCAATGATATTGCAGTAACTCCGACGAGAATATCATTAGCTGGGTTTTCGATCACGTTTGATCACTGCACTGTCTTCCTTGGTCCCCTCAGAGAGGAAATCACGACAGCAACTCCGTTCACTATCGCGAACGCGTAGAACGAGTACCTGATCGCGTTCAACAGCTGCAAAATATCCTGCTGGCTGCTGAGAGATCCGGCGTTGACAGCGAGAGCCAGCTTGTCGTAAGGCATCACTATTGTCATGAGCGTGAGCGCTAATGGAATGCTGACCACCATGCTCGTGTTGATCACCGTACTCCGAACCGCTGCACCTATACCGCGTCTCGCAGCAGGAACGGACGACATGACGGAACTCGCGTTTGGCGACCTAAAGAGTCCAATTCCGAAACCCGCGAGAGCCAGCGTCGCGGTGATCGTCAAAACAGCCGTATCTGTGGAAAGGCTGCTGAAAATAACTAGAGCACCACAGGTTAGCAGCAAACCCAATGTGCTCAGCCCCCTAGCGCCATACCTATCCGAAAGCCGTCCACTGATAGGTCCAATCACAATCAAGGTCAGGTCCATTGGAATGAGCGCTATACCAGTTTGAAAGGCGCTGTAGCCCCTCACTAGTTCAAAGTATAATGTGAGTTCGAAGGCGAGGGCCGCAAAAGCCAACCCATTCAGCAAGTTAGAGACATTGCCGGAGCTGAATGCTCGAATTCGGAACAATCGCAGGTCGAGCACTGGGTGACGACAACGTCCCTCGTGCACAAGGAATACAGCCAGCAGGATGACACTAGTGGCCAGAAGACCTTCAGTCAGTAGGGAACGCAGATCTCCAATGGTCAGACCTAGAAGCAGAAGAGTCAACGCTGTGCTGAAGAGTAACGCTCCTATGACATCGAATCGCTCCCCTTCGGCCTGCTTGTAAAGCTCCTTCAATGTCCTACGCGCCCAAACCGTCCCGTAGATTCCTACAGGTATGTTGACCCAGAAAATTGACCGCCAGCCGAAGAGCCCAATCATGACCCCGCTCAACGTATAACCGACGATCGTGCCAGCGTTAATCGCCATCTGGTTGATGCCCATTGCAAATCCCAGCTCCGATGCGGGAAAAGCGTCGACCACGATGGCCATACTATTTACGAAAAGCAGAGCACCGCCAACCCCTTGGACAAGTCTAGCAACGATCAGCAGTTCCCCTGTTGGAGCCAGACTGCAGAACGCTGAACCAATTGTGAAGACGGCGAACCCGCTATTGTATAGTTTCACTCTGCCTATAATATCGGCAAATCTGCCAATACTGACCAGCAGGATCGTGGTCATTAGTGTGTAGCCCGTGATGACCCATATGCCGGCGAAGAGAGTTGTCTGAAGATCTTGTATGATCGTTGGAAGACCGACAACGACTATGCTTTGATCGAGGGTGGACATGAAGATCCCGACCGTTGTAACCGTCAGGACCGTCCATTTGTACTCCAACTTCACTCAAGCCTTCTCGAACGTTGTAGCGCGAGCCGAACACACAATAACAAAGAGTTGAGCTTTACGTTATCTGGGAATGCGTTCCATAAAATGTCCCGTATCAAACGCACGCAATCACACCCTATCATCGGGCAGCTCTGATTCCATCGAGTTTCAGAAATTATGACTTGGCAGAAAGTGAGAGGCGATACTGGGACAGGCTACACCCTACTCCACATTACCTTACAATGAAATTTCGAATCCACGAAAAACACATCGACAAGCGGGGAATTGGTCAAGGATTTTGTGAAATGCCCTACACAGCAAATACGTTAGGATTAGAAAAGTGCTAAGGGTGTGATGTGGCGAGTTGCTACACCACGGTTTCATTGTCTTGTCAGATCTGTTACTTGGCGGTTGCTAGGTCCTGGCCTTTGGTCTCTCGCATTATGAGGAGACTTATGATTGAGACGATTATCGCTATCATGGCCCATATCATTGGAGCGAGCTTCCAACCGGTGGAGGCCAAGAGAAATGTGGCTATGAGAGGCGTTGTTCCTCCGAAGATTGCGGTATTCAATTGGTAGCTTAGCGAGACTCCTGATACTCTGACCCTTGTCGGGAAAATCTCAGTTAGCATGGTCACTATGGTGAGCTCCATGGCCTCAAAGAAGAAAATTACGACTTGTGCCAGAATCATTAGAGATAGCACGCCTGAGGAGAGAAGTAGGAAGTATGGATAGATGAATATGAGTGCACCGAGCATTCCGAAGATTCCAATCGGTCTCCTTCCGAACTTGTCCGCCAGAAAACCCCCGACAGGCGCAAACACGATGATGGATATGAGTCCAAGCGCTGTAATCAGGGAGGCTGTTGCAAGTGAGACATGTGAAACGGTGATTAGGTAGCTGACTGCGAAAACGCTGGTCAGGTAGACTAAGACTGTACCTTGCACACTAAACCCTATGGCGTTTAGGACTTGTTTCCAATGGGTTCTGAGTACGTCAAGTAGTGGAACTTTCTCGATGACAACTGTCGCTTCCTTCTTCTTGAAGAGTGGAGACTCAGATATTCCAGTTCGAAGTGCTACTCCAATTAGTGCTACTACGACGCCGATGCCGAAGAGCCATCTCCAACCTGTGGCTGCAAACCCACTCGCGCCCATCATTACGGAGAGAATAGCTACAGATCCTGTAGCTAAAAGTGAACCTCCTCCTTGAGACATTTGAGAGACTCCGATCCAGAAGGCTCTGTGTTCCTTCGGAGCAAATTCTCCGGTCATGGTCAACCCGCCTCCGAATTCCCCGCCGAGGGCCAATCCTTGGACGAGTCTGAGGATAACCAACATGATTGGAGCGAGTATGCCAACCTGCGCGTAAGTTGGCAGCAATGCCGTGAGAAATGACGCGAGCCCCATTAGGAACAGAGTCAACATTAGCGCCAACTTTCTCCCTATCCTGTCACCGATATGGCCAAACAGGATAGCTCCCACAGGTCTACCAATGTACCCAACGGCGAAGGTCACGAAGACAGCCAGCAAAGAAGCGAGTGGGTTGCTTGATGGGAAGAACAAAACCGCGAAGACTGACGCAACATACCCGTACAGCAGGAAATCATAGAATTCAAGTGTCGTGCCAAATAACGCCGCGAGCGTAACTTTAATGACTTCTCGACGCGGAACACCCGGAGTCATACCCATTGAGCTCATCTATCTGACCACACGTGCGACAATATCTTCACTGAATTTATAAGACTTGGCGAGAAGCGAAAAAAAATACTAGACCTAACTAGACTATACTAATTCATGAACTAAATAAAATTCAAATTCTCAGGAATCCACATCACGTGCGAGTATCGAAACTCGCTAACCAACGAAGGTCACTGCAATGCAAATAATGACAGAAAGAGCTTAAGCAAAGCACAGGTTGATTTGACGCGACAGTTTTCGCGATGGAGATTCAGAGGTTGAATTATTCTCAGAAGGATATGGATGAGATAACGAAACGACAGACGAAACTTCCCGATTCCGTCAAGAGTTGCGAGGAAGACATTAGAACAATCTCCAGATTCGTTTGGAGTCATCCAGAACTGGGGAGCGAAGAGCACGAGTGCAGCGCGAAGATTGTTGAAATTCTGAAGAGGCATCAGTTCAGCGTAAAAGAGAATTACGAAGGGATGAAGACCGCTTTTCTTGCCAGCAGAGGAGAAGGGAGACCTATTGTTGCACTTTTGGCGGAATATGACGCGCTACCGATCGGCCATGGATGTGGACATAACTTGATCGGCGCGTGGGGTGCTGGAGTTGGAATGGCTCTCGCAAAATCAAGATTCAATGGAACGATCATGGTAGTTGGCACGCCCGCCGAGGAGGGACATGGATCGTACGCTTCTAGCAAGGTTAGGTTGGCTCCGAAGCTCAAGGAAATTGGAGTAGACTCTGTTTGGGGGGTTCATCCCCAAGGGCAATGGAAGATTGGGGGAGGGCTGCTCGCTGCCACGAGATACTCCTTCGTCTTCAAGGGAAAGGACGCTCATGCAGCCGCGTCACCTCACCTAGGTTTGAACGCACTCGATGCTGCCGTCAATTTCTACACTGGATATAGAATGATGCGAACTCTCGTGAAACGAGACAAAGACGTGATAATGAGCGCAATAATCAAAGACGGAGGTACGTCCGTAAATACGATTCCCGGGCGAGCTGAAGTGTGGCTCGACTTGAGGGCCAACGACAGCGATTACGTGAGGGAACTTCTTCCCAGAATATTCAACGTCGCGAAGAGCGCCGCAGCCATGGCGGGTTGCGAGGCAGAATACAAAGAGATGATGCCTATGTTGGAATCATTCAAGAGATGGCCGGCGCTGGAGGAGATTCTCTATTCCCACGCAACTGAATATGTCCAACCGGTTGTTTCTGGGACCCAGGCATGGCTAGAGTTTCCGGTTGCCTCTAGCGACATGTGCAACATTTCTCAAATTCTCCCCACAGCGCAGTTGGGAATGAAGATCGGTAGGGAGGATATTCCAGGGCATTCTGAAGAGTGGAGAGATGCTGCAGGCACTCCGGAAGCGGAAGAAGCCCTCTTGAGTTCTGTCGCCATAGCGCACGACGCGATTTTGGACTACGCCTCGCGACAGAGCCATTCCTCGCTGTAGAAAAACCCCTCAACTAGCGCTCGAGGTCTACATCACCATGATCCGACTGCCAGAGATCAGCTGCGACCCCCATTGGTGAAAGTATTCATCATCAGGACGAAGGAGGACTGGGAGCAAACTCTGCGCATTCAGGCATCTGTAAGAACAGTGAGCACAGTCTTCTTCTCCAAAGTCCTAGTGAACGTACCACTGTATTTTGATCAGGTAACTGAAAATCCGACGCCGCTTCTCCAACCGACAACAAAAGTCCCAGCATGATTCATTCAATGTCTCACGACCCAGTTTTCTTGAACT
>PMBQ01000050.1 GCA_003152955.1 Candidatus Bathyarchaeota archaeon | reverse complement strand
CAATTGCTGTTGGGAAGTAGAAGCTTAGTTGCCAGGTGTTCTTCGCGGTGCCTG
Organism: Candidatus Bathyarchaeota archaeon; assembly: GCA_003152955.1. The sequence continues at coordinate 5,310 of PMBQ01000050.1, read as the reverse complement.
TGGTGAATGTACGAGCCTGAGTGCTCATTTGACCGCCGTACTTTGCGTATAGGGTCGTGCCGCTACCCACTTCAAGGCCGAACCAGACTCCGTGAGCCTGGGCGCCCCACAGGGAGCTTCCCGTGCCGTTGGGTTCCACCCAGTATGTGTGGTTCTGTACAGATGCAGACCAGAGACCGCTTCTGCCTGAATAGCAGACATAGCANNCCAGTTTCTGTTGACTCTAGGTCTTTCCCAGTCGATGCTGTACACGGTGAAGTTGAATCCTGCTCCGCGGTACAAGTGGTTGCTGATTTGGATTGGAGTTCCGCTGAGTGTGATGGATACCTTGTCGAAGGTTTGTTGTATGTATCCTAGAGCATACACCTTCGGCGTGTAGGTTCCTGCTGGAATACCGTAATTCTCTCCGATCCATGTGTCGTTGAAGCCCCAGAACTGAATGTTACAATCGCCAGTTACAGCACATGCTGCGTTCACTCCAGTGTGATCGAGCGCGTTCGTCCTATAGCCGAGAGTCGGGTTCGATGCTGTAGCGGTGCTGCTGATCATGCCGACGCCCGTTGTTGTCACGTTGTATGACCACAACACATTGTTGGCATCGTATAGACCGCCTGCAATGTATCGAGCGCCCGTGCTGATCGGGCTCGTGCTGAGTGTGCCTGCCTCGTCGTGGAAGTGGACTGTCTTGTTGATCCAGCTGCTGATGCGTAGATCAATTGGAATCGAGACGTCTCCAGCCCACTCGTTTGAAGTAACCTGGAAACTGTATTCTTGGAATGTTGAGCCGTCGAGTGCGGATTGGACGTATCTGAAGACCCACGCGCGTGCATAGTATCTTCCAGCCGTCAACCCGTTAACCCAAGTGGCGAAGCGTTGTGGAACGTGTCCATCAAGATCCTTAGGAGCACCGAACATACCCTTAGCTCCGAACTCATAGTGGAATTTGTCGTTGACACCGTCAGCGACAACATACCATGTCTGAGGTGGTCCGACGCCTTGCGGGTCGGTTGAATAGGGGGTGCTGAAGGATCTGTATGTTCCGCCAGCGCCAGTGTTCGGACCTTGATTACCATCCCACTCGTGCCATGGAAATGCTATTCCACCAGCAACGGTGCGAGGATTGCCGCAGCCTTCGTATGGAGTTGCCATTCCCGGTGTTTGGCCATTCATCACGCCAGTTCCTGCATCATTTCCCGGGTAGTATTTGTCCTGACCCCCAGCGATGCATGGTATCGGGGACCAAGAGACTGGGGTTGAGTTGGAGGTGGGTACGTGGTTGACTGTTGGCGCGTTGTAGAGTTCAATTTTGATGTAGGTGTTTTCGGGCCATGGCTCAGAGCCGAAAGAGTGCTTGCTGAATACGTCGCCGTGAATTACTGGGCCAGGGTTCAGGTATCCGTCAAAGTGCAACGATTGCCCCTTCGCAACCTGAACATTGGTCCCGATTAGCGATAGTGGATATCCAGCAGCCTCTGCGTAGAGGTCGTAGATACCAGGCGCAACACCCTCAAGCTCAAAGTGACCATTGGCGCCGTATGTTCCAGTGCTGTTAGTGACCGTGCCGTTGAAGTACGCCTGAGCATTCGTCAATGGACCGGACAATTGTTGTCCTGTGTATGGATCAAGCTTCGTCTTCATGACCGCTTTAACCATACCAGCCTCTTTGATTGGTGTGCCGTAGAGCGATGAGTTGTAACCACCATACATGATCGTTCCAGTTATGATGGCGGGATCGAGCTCACCCTTCACAAGCAGTACAGGCCAATTCTGAGTTGGAACCCAATATTGTACTCTGGGATTACAGAGCTCTCCGCAGGTGGCAAATGCGCCACTTGGAGCTGAGTAGTATAGGAACATCTTGAAGAAGTACTTGCCAGCAACCTTTGGTGCAGTTACACCGTTGATTCTGACATAGTACCACTGACCCTTGGCGAAATTGATTAGAGCCTGTCGGTCTGCGCTGATCTTGATCAATGTCCAACCTGGGACGTACCGGTCGAATGCATTGGCCTTGTAGATGTTGATGTTTCCATAGTTGTTCGTTATGGTTGTTACGACTTGCTCAGTGCCTGTAATGTTGAATTCGGGCGGAATTGCGATGAAGAATGAATCGAAGACTTGGGCTGGAGGAACGGCACCTGTTCCGGTATAGTTGATGGCGAAAATCAAATCACCAGTTGATCCGGTGACGATTGCGCCGAAAGGTGCGTACTCATGCCCGTCGAGTTGTGCATAGTTTTGAGTCCAAGGTGATGGGTAGACTCCTGCTTTTGTTAGGCTGGGCGTCGGATATGGTGCGACATATCCTGGTCCAACCACATTACTCACGCCGGTGTATGAGCCAGCGTAGGCGGCCTCGCCGCCTCCAGGCCATACGTAACCGACAACGCCACCAACGTGTGGATCAAAGTTCTGTATAGTGTATGGGTAGTTTGGCACGTTCTCTCCAAGCGTAAAGTGCGCTTGGACAGGAGCCAAAATTGCGAAAGTGCTGATTAGGAATATTGCTATTGTTAGACTTGCAGCTAATTTCTTATTCAAATTTTCATTTTCTCCCTTAATTTGTAATGCGCACATTCTGCGCGCATAAACTGCTACTGCCTCTGGGTGTACATATAAGCGCGATATGTTGAACCTGGACATATCGTCACCAGCTAAGCCGAGTTGCGAGCCCCCAAAAGCAGCATATTTTGATGCCTCTCAACGAACAACCATTAAGAAAACCAGAAGCAAAACTGCTCCAATGATGAGTCACGCAATGACGGATACTCATGCGATTCGCTCACCCGCGCTAAAGGCATACGTTGATTCTGGCAACACAAGATTCTCAGTAGGTGGTTCGCTTATTATAGCGGGTCCCGGAAGCAATCGAGAACCCACTAAAACACAGGGCGCGGAAATGCAGAATCAGCGAAACTCTCAAATCAGGTTCTCCCCGACGGTTTGGATGGCCTCGATCCTCGTCGTGGTCTATTTGGTCTTGGGCATCGCAGGAGGCGACCTCCTTTCTCTCAATTATGATTTTGCCTATCCACTTGTGCAAGTGAATGAAGCGGTCTGGCATGGAGCAGTCTGGATGCTCCTCACTTCTATGTTCCTACACGCCAACCCTTTCCACCTGATCGGGAATGTGATTTTCCTTCTGATTTTCGGAACTTCACTGGAAGAACAAGTGTCGCTCCGCAAGTGGCTGGTTACGTATTTCTCAAGTGGGTTGGTAGGCAGCATTGCATTTCTCTTTCTCGGGGGAGACGCCTTTGGTGTGGGAGCGTCGGGCGCAATNNGCGGGTGGAGTGAGGGGCCTCGTTGGAATGGTATTCTACGTGGGTCTAGACGTCTTTGCTGGAGGTGGGTTCCTAGCCCATGCTGGAGGCTTGGTCGCAGGGTTAGCGTTGCGCTACTTCTGGTTCCAGAAGTTATCGAGCCCGAAGACTCCTCTATGAGCCTTCATATACACGCCGTCACTAGTTTTCCAAATTATGGGATTCCAGCCTCGCGCACGTGGCAGACGATTCGGACGACCGGTTGCCAAGAAGAAATCTACTAAGGATAGGCGTGAGGGACTTGGAGCTTCAATGCTCTACGTAGAACCTAACCAGATCGACGCGTCTCAGGTTTGCGCCGTGACGTTGAACGCGTTGGAGCACTTGGGCAACCAGCGATTCGCGCTCCCACCATTTTCGGAGCACTTCCAGCGCTGGATGAAAGACATCGCGACGCTTTTGTTTGACTTCGAAACACAAATCCCAGAAGCGGCCAACCAACAATACAGAGAAAACATCGACAAGACCATCACCAATCTGCAAGTCGCACTCAAGGGACGTACAGATACAGAAACTAGCATCTCCAACAGATTGTCTGATGCACAGCGACAAATCGCCAAATCCGAAAATGCACTTGCAAAACTTGACCACGATTACAAGACCCGAAATCACGAGGTCAGACGACGCTACGAGCAATCATTTGAGAAACTCCGAGTAGAAATCAATACGCTGGACGAGGACCGATTGAGAATTCTTCACACAAAACCATCATTGCTAAAGAAACTATTCCGTCGTTCGGAAGCTAATCTTGAGGAAAAAACAAACGTCATTCGGTCGAAGAAAAACGCTTTCGACGATCACAAGCAACTTCTCAAGCACGACCTGGAACAGCACAGACTGAAGTATGAAAATGAGCGAAAGCAAATCAACGAAAAATTGCACGCTCAGCGAGCACAACTTGAGGAGCCAAAGGATAGTAAGCTCGATGATGCACTGGAAATACGCAAGACAGCATGCGAAGAACTTCGCCGCGAAATAGTTGAGGCCGTCGATAACCTGCATAAACACCAGGATCTAGGAATGAGCGAAGAGAAAGCGTAATTGTGTTCCAGTTGGTTGCCTAAGTGAATCCCAGAGAAATCAAAATGGATGAACTCAATGAATTCTGCAAAACCCTAACCCGCGATTCAATGAAGGATTACGAGAAACGATTCGCCGATCGGATGAGGTCAATAAGGGAAGCCTCGACTGGACTAAACAACGCCGGCGCCAGACTCGGAATGGGTGTGAAGAACGCTTGGGGAACAATGGATAAACAAGCGTCCGAATACGGAATGCGCCTCGTCCAAACTATCCAAGAAAACGCGCAAACCCTTACCGAAAAAAAGGCTTCATCAAATTTCCATGATGCTGGGATCTTTCACCAGGATGCTGTCAAAGCGTTAAACGATATCATCATGACCGTTCGACGGTATGTGCCGAAACTGCATAAGTTGCTAAGACCAGAGATGACTACGCTTAACAGTTCGTTGATGAGGCTCGAGAAGGTGGTCATGGAGTTGGGAACGGCGCTTGATGGATCTCCTGGGCTCAAGCTTGAATCTTTGCAGCGTGAAGTTGATGAAGTTCAATTGAAGCAGGCTGAGCTTCTGAGACTTAGATCTGAAAAAGATGCGGAACGAGTGTTGTTGCATGCAACCTCGGGTCGAGAGAATGACCTTCAATCCACAGAGCACGAACTTCTTTCCTCTCCGGAATTCTCTGAGCTTGGAAGATATGAAGAGGCGCTGAAGCTGAAGGAAGATCAGATCAGACAAATCATTCAACCTCTCATCAAGCCACTTCTCAAATTGGAACGTGCAATGACAACGAAGCAAGAGCCTTCAATCGACGTCAAAGCCCTGCGAGATCTGATTGATTCACCAGTGGAGACTGTGGTGACCGGCCAACGTTTTGCGAGCATTCAGCTGCTTGACGTGCTGGAAAAAACATTGGCGGCAGGGAAACTCGAGGTGCCGGAGAGAAAGCGCAGAAGAGCAGAGGAGGC
>PMBQ01000146.1 GCA_003152955.1 Candidatus Bathyarchaeota archaeon | reverse complement strand
ACCAGCTTTTGGAAATTTGTCTTCTTTGATACAGACTGGCTAGTAGACGCAATTGAGCGAGTGGTAGTTAGCCTGACCACATGGGAGGAACTAAAGAAACTCGAGTCGGATGACATTCGGCAGAGAGCACTCAAGTGTATCTTTCTCAATCGCACAAGCTTTTCCGGTATCCTGTCGCCTTCGGCAGGAGCTATTGGAGGCAAGAAACAGACATCTGAGTACAAGATTGATTGTCGCTTTACCAAAGCTACGGTGATTAAAAGAATCCGACAAGCAAGCAGTCTACGGGACAAGATTGCATTTGTCAGGCAATGCGACTGGTCTGATTGTCTTGACGATATCCCAAACATCGTTCGGGNNCCCCCTTTTTACGCAAAAGCTGAGAAACTTTATACTCACTACTTTCGAGACTCAGACCATAGGGCGCTGCATGATTCCCTGATAAAATTGGCCTATCCATGGTTACTCAGCTATGATCCCGCCGAAAGAATCGAAACACTTTACACCTCGAATGGCACCAGCCCCAAGCGGGTTGAGATGTTGTACTCCACAGCAGGGTCTTCGGGGGTGATTGCAGCCCAAGAACTGATCATCACTAATCTTCCTATATTGCCCCAATTTTATCGCTTGTGGCAGAAGCATGAATAAGTAAACCGGACATGAGCAAACTGGCGCAGCCAACCCAACATTCATTCGCAACCAGGAGAGATAAACTCATGGCAACCCAATTCACGCTTGGTCAGCAAATCGTCGCAGCCGATTTGCGAACGCAACAGCTTCTACAGGATACAGTCCTCATCGGAGGGATCTACACGATGGGATTTGACGAGTGTCTTGTCCTGACGAATGACATCTGGAAACGTGCCGGAGGTGGTGTGCCGCAACACTGCTTCTTGCTTGCCACGGCCATGCAGGCGGGGCGGGCACCGGATGCAGAAGATGAAGAGGTCATTCTCTTAAGAGTAGTTGAGCCAGCACCTCTTCCAGCCGAAGCAGAACTGGTTGCGATACGGGCGGAAGCAATGCGCGAGATTGTCACTACACAGGGCGTGGAAGTGGCGAGCAGTTCCCCAGCGATTTTGGATGTCCTGACACGAAATGAGATTCAGTTTTCAGCACTCAGAGCGAAGATTTTGGGGACCTTCTATGAGACAGAAGTAGATGGAATTCCCTTACTGGCATTTGGCAGTGATGTTGAGACATTCTACTCAGCGAGTCGCTACAAGGTCTACAAACCCTATGGCGTCAGTCTTTCCATCATTGCTAGCTACCCCGAAAGGACCGTGGAAGAAGAACGTCGTAGGCAAGTAACAAAACAAGAACCGGCGCGGGTTCGCATCGGTGCGATACGCTACACCTCCGCACAGCGGCAGCATGAACGCATTACCGATTCTACGAAGACTACGGCAGTTCCTGTTAGGGTGAACATTGACGATTTTATAGCTATGAAGTCAGCCGTTTTTGGCATGACGCGACTTGGCAAATCCAACACGATGAAAATACTGGCCACGGCGATATTCGAGCATGCCAAACGGACAGGTCACGTCATTGGGCAACTGTTTTTTGATCCGGCTGGAGAATACGCAAATGTCAATGTCCAAGATAAAACGGCAATATCACAGATTGGGGCCGAGTATGTGACGATCTTTCGCTTTGGGGCAAGTGGCAACGAAGTCGGTATTCGTCCACTTTCGGTCAATTTTTTCTCAGACCAAACCATCGAAGTATCCTGGTCAGTTATCAGCGCCTTTCTGCAACCTAGAAATCAGAGTAACTATGTCAAGAGCTTTCTGGCAGCGGATGTTGTGGGTCCCGAACGAGAAGAAGATGACCGATCCGCCTGGAGCAGGGCGCGCCGCCGGAGGGCTGCTCTTTATGCAACTCTGCTCAAGGCAGGCTTTCAGCCACCAGAAAGTTTCTCTACGCAGTTTCAGGCTAACCGAGAGGTGGTAAGTGTCGTAAACACTCAGCTTGAACAACAGCATTTACAGCCTATTCAGTCAGACAATCGCGGAAACCTACGATTGAATGCCACCAATTTAGTGCAGTGGTTTGATGCGCTTACACCCGCAAGTGGTACCCAGGGTTTTCCTAGCGATTGGATAGATTCTAGCCTGGATGCCATACTAACTCTATATCGAGGCTCAGTGGGCTCAGGTTACAGACTGCTAGAGCCGCTGAAAGTCTATCACGCGCCTAATCGAGACCATGACTATGCTGAGGAAGTTCTTGATGAATTGGTAGCCGGGAAGATAGTCATAGTGGATCTATCACTAGGATCAGAGGCGGTTCTGAAGTTCTCGTCAGAACGAATCGTGAATCACATTGTACAAGATGCAGCTCGTCGTTTTGCTGATGGTAAACCCCCTCGTTCGATTCAAATCTATATTGAAGAGGCTCATCGGTTGTTCAACCGCGATCGAATGAGCACACCAGCAGAAGCAGATCCCTATGTGCGGCTGGCCAAGGAAGCGGCGAAGTTCAAAATCGGATTAATCTATGCTACACAAGAAGTCACAAGTGTAGACCCCATCATCCTCTCAAACACGTCTAACTGGATCGTGACTCATCTGAACAATCGTAACGAGATAAAAGAGCTGTCCAAATACTACGACTTCGAGGACTTTGCCGAACTCACCCTCGAAGCAGAAGATGTGGGCTTTGTTCGCCTCAAAACCAGAAGCAGCAGGTACATTATCCCTGTGCAAATAGATCTCTTTGACGCGGACCGAATCGCTGCCGCTCAACAAGCCGCGCTTCAAGCCAAACTAAGAAGGAAGTAGATCATGCCATATCAGACGTCGAGAGGGACTTTTGAGCGTGCAAGCAAACTTGGTCATGTACCAATTGCGGAGAGCGAATTTATCAAGAGTCGTCTTCAGAGCTATAGAGTGTTCAATACTGAGACTGTCGGGGATGTCGCTGACAATCTGCTAATAGCGCCTAGCACTCTTCCTGATTTTGAATTCAGCACAAAATGGGCGATGTCTTTTGATGGCTCGACTCAAGAAGTCGCCACAAAGGCTGCGTATCCAAGTACACGTGTGGGCTACATCCAAATTGCCGGGGTTCTCGTGCATCTTGAAGAGATGCTAGAGCAAGCACATCAGCAGTTTGTTGACCCTGCAGTCATCCGGACGGCCACACGTCAGTCTCTATTCTCGGTTGTATTGCCAGGTTCCAACGTTTGTCGGGCTGACATGCTGACTGTACGTGATTCTTGGCGGGCTGAAATTTACGAACTATTCCGTGATTATAAGATTGAGGGCCAGCCCATTCTTGACATGCTAATCAATCTATTGGCAATAGGGGGCAGAAAGGATGCCTCAGGTAATATCATTCNNTCTGTTTCCAACCGATTCACTACGAGTGCATGAAGAAGTAGAGGATCTGGCCGGCAACGCCACAGCATTAGGGCGGCTGATGAACATTCTAGAACAGATTGCGATGCTCTGCTATCTTGGTTTCCTGTTCGAACGCCAGCCCCGAGTTCTG
>PMBQ01000363.1 GCA_003152955.1 Candidatus Bathyarchaeota archaeon | reverse complement strand
GTTCTATCTGTTGGAGTTCCAGCTCCAAGCCTAGATCTTCCTCTTCCGCCGAGTCTGGTTCCAGATCGAACAATTCCAACGGGAGTTTCCTGTATCCCCCCCACGAAAATGGGAACGATACCCCTGTCGCGAGCAACGTCGCTCTTGTCAGACCGAGCATAGTCGCGTCCGTTCGGTGCCCGTAGAAGAGCTGGGCGGAGGAGTTGATCTTCCGAGAGAAGAGTTGCACGGCCGATTCAACATACGCTTGTTGCACATGTTTTCCGCCCATAATATTGACGAAGACTCCGCTGGCGTAGGCGAGATCATCGTGTGCCATAGTAGTTCTAATTGCTCTAAGCGTGGCTTCTTCGACGCCTAGATGCGAATNNCCTACACCAGCTTTCGCCAATCCTCCACGTCTAAGCATCGTTCGAAGCTCTCCAAGTTCAGCACTGCAAAGGCACGAATCAGCGAATGTATGGGTAAGTGACTGTACGACGGAGCAACAGGTTTGCCCAGCAGCGTCTAGGCTTAATTTAAAGGGCAAAGTCATCGAAGACTGCTCAGAAGTATGATTGTCGAGCAAAATTACCGTATCACAAGTGTTTACCATCTTCCGCGTACTATCGACCGCATTATGGAATCTACTGCGTTCAAATTGGAATGGCCTGGTGACCAATCCGATAACGAGAGCTCCGTTTTTGCGGGCGGCCTCTGCAATTACTGGTGCCGCCCCGCCACCGGTTCCGCCGCCCATCCCTGCAAGCACGAAAATAACTTTCGCATTCAGCAGATTTGGTTGCAGTTCACGGCTTGCCTGGAGACCGAGCTTCTTGCCGATTTCAATATCTCCTCGAGTTCCCGAATCAACTGCATGTTGGATGAGAAACTTGGAATGCGCTCTGGCAATGTGGAGACTGTATCGATCGGTGTCAACTGCAATGCATCCCAAGCCCCGCATGTCCAGATCCATTACATGGCTCAGGAGATCGTTACCTGCTCCGCCGACACCTAGAGCAACCGCCTCAGGTCGAGTTATGTTACCGGAGTCTTGAGGTACCCCTGCGAGGCGGACTAAGGCCAATTCTGCACCTTCGGTTAGTTGAGAATCGTAGGCCATTGGATTCTATTTAGCTGACCGTGCCCCTTTCGTGATGGATTTCGGTTGTGATTCGTCCTCTGAGGGTCTAATGACGTCGGGTTAGATGTGATAGGTTTGCAAGAAGCATGAAAGAATTGCATCGAATAGTCGCACAATTGCTGGGAGAATGCCTAAGAGAACCGGTGTAGGCGTCTGACTATGCTGAGAAATCCAGAGCCTGCCTATCCTCCTCCAACGGGTGGGATTATGGCTAGGATTGTACCTTCTGCAAGTACGGTTGAGAGTCCGTTCAGAGTGGAGATTGAATCCTCGTTCACTAGAACCTGAATATACGGTCTCGGGTTTCCAGTTTCGGGATCGAAGACATATTTCCGGAATTCTTCGCCGTGTTTTCTTGCCAGAGCTTTCAAGACATCCAGAACGGTTGTCTTCTCGTCTACGTCTAGGATTTCTTCCCTATGATTGGTCAGCTCGCGTACGATTGCGAAATACTGAACTCTTACCTTCACGGGAATTCACTTTCGTTCGGTATTGATCGGTTAATCCGCAAGAGCCATACTACGAGTGACTTGTCGTTTGCTTGTTGCGCCACGTGAGCTGCATTGTTTTTGGCCTATTTGCCTTTGCCTCATCGATTCTGGATACACTTGTGGCATGCGGACTGGTTCGGAGTTCTTCAGAATGGGCGTACGCCTCTTGGCTTATCCTTGTGAACCCGCTGATCATCGCGTCCAACTCCTCTTTGCTGACCGTTTCAGTTGGCTCCGTCATCATCGCCTCCTCAACGATTAGAGGGAAGTAGACCGTGGGAGCGTGGAGACCAAAATCGAGCAGCCTCTTGCCCACCTGAAGAGCCGTGATACCCGTTTCCTTAGCCAGAGTCGATGCTGATAGAACAAATTCATGTTTCCTTGGGACTTTCTCAGAAAGGGGGAGCGAGAATCCCTTGATCTTTCGGAGCTTCTGAGCTAGGTAGTTCGCGTTGAGAACAGCCACTTCAGCCGCTGTCGACAGCCCCTCCTTGCCGTTTAAGAGAATGTAGGCGTAGGCTCGAAGGACGACGGCTGAGCTTCCATGAAAAGCTCGGACCTTCCCGATCGTCTTTGGTCTATTGTATTCCAGATAGTATTGGGTGCCATCGAATTCTATCGTGGGTATTGGGAGGTAGTCGGCCAGACGACTTGTCACACCTACAGGGGCGGCGCCTGGGCCGCCTCCACCGTGTGGTGTCGCGAACGTTTTGTGGAGATTAATGTGTACTATGTCGAAACCCATGTCGCCTGGTTTTGCCTTGCCCATTATGGCGTTGAGATTAGCTCCGTCGTAGTAGAGTAGGCCGCCGGCGTCGTGAACGATCCCGGCAATCTCCATGATTTCGCGCTCGAAGATCCCAAGCGTGTTGGGATTAGTTATCATGAGGCCCGCCGTTTTCGGCCCGACCACACTCTTGAGCGCCTCCTTGTCAACGCATCCGTCAGTGTTCGAAGGTATCTCCACGACTTTGTAGCCGGCCATAGCGGCGCTGGCTGGGTTTGTGCCGTGAGCCGAGTCGGGGACGATTATCTCATCTCGATCCTGGGCATCCTTGTCACGGTGATAAGCTCGCATCAGCATAACTCCAGTATACTCTCCATGTGCTCCCGCGGCAGGTTGAAGGGTCATCTTGTCCATCCCAACGATCTTTGCCAAGAAATCTGACGCCTCGTACAAGATCTGAAGAATCCCCTGTACCGTTCGCTGGTCCTGATATGGGTGAAGTTCCTGGATTTTGTGCGACGCTGCAATAGCATCACAGATCTTCGGATTATACTTCATAGTGCAACTTCCGAGTGGGTAGATCCCGAGGTCCACGCCAAAATTCTCCTGCGATAGACGAGTGTAGTGGCGGACGACTTCGATCTCGGATATTTCAGGTAACGACGGGGCACGCGTACGTCGCAATATCTTTGGAATAGACTCGAGAACAGTCTGTGAACTCCCGGCAGGCAAGAACTCGTGAAAACCAACTTTCCCAGGCCGGGACAAATTGATGATCGGAGGTTCGTCCCATCTGGCTTGAAGATAAACCAATTAACTCACGACTCCAGTATCTGTTGGAGTTTGTCCGCGAGCATATCGATGTCCCGGTGGCTGTGCACTTCTGTGAAACAGTACAAAGCGGATTGCCCCAGCTCGGGGAAATATCCGCTTAAATCTAGACCGCCTTGAATTCCAGCCTTCAGCAGCGCGGAGTTGATCTGAGAAACTTTCTTACCCGTCGTGTCGAAGTTGATCACAAATTCCATGAAATGAAACGCATCAAATCCGGGCGCCCTTAGCCCGCGGACCCTCCCTAGACGCTCTATTGCATATCTTGTCCTATCCAGAATCGTGGAGCAGAGGTTCTCAATTCCTTTAGGGCCAAGTAAAGACAGGTACATCGCAGCAGCTAGGGCGAGCAGCGCCTCGTTTGTACAGATGTTGGAAGTTGCTTTCGCTCTCCTGATATGTTGTTCGCGAGTTTGCAAGGCCATGCAGTAAGCGTCTTGCTTCCCGTCCTGCGTAGTGGTCTTTCCTATTATTCGTCCTGGCATCTGCCGGAGAAGTGCATCCCCTCTACAAGCAAAGATGCCTAACAATGGTCCGCCATAATTCATGTGATTGCCGAGCGGTTGCCCTTCACCAACGACAATGTCTGCTTCGAATTCGCCCGGAGGTTTCAGCACACCGAGCAAGATTGGTTCGCTTCCAACAACAAGCAACGCTCCTGCCTGGTGAACCATGGATCCGATTTCATCAACTGCTTCCTCAACGAAACCAAGGAACGAGGGATATTCCAGATACACGCCTGCGGTGCGCGAGGTTATTTTTGTCTTCAAGTCGGAAAGATCGATGGAACCCGTGCGCTTATCCTGTGCAACCTCTGTGACCTTGATGCCGACCGGCTCACAGAAGACATGCAGGGTTGCAAGTCGTTCAGGATGAGTGTACCTCGGTACGATGAATTCGTCTCTGTCGGTGACTCGTGTCGCCATTCTGGCAGCTTCCCCCAGAGCGGTAGACCAATCGTACATCGAGCTGTTTGCGTAATCCATTTCGGTCAGTTCGCAGATCAAGCTCTGATATTCGAACAATGTCTGAAGCATTCCCTGCGAGATTTCCGCCTGATATGGGGTGTATGAGGTCAGGAACTCGCCTCGGCTGACAATTGCGTCAATTGCCGCTGGGACATGATGTGGCCAAATTCCTGCACCAAGAAAAGAAAGCATCTCACGCGTGGAGAGGTTCTTCCCCAACAGACCTTCCAAATGTCGCTTGGTCTCCATCTCTGACATGCCATGCGGAATCTGAAGGTGGGCTTTCGATTGGATGGAAACGGGGATATCTTTGAAAAGCTCCTCGATTGACGGTACTCCAATTTCACCCAACATCTGGCGCGTAATGACTTCGTCGCTGTTGGGCATGTATGGGTGAGCCTTCGGCAATTCTTACATTCTCGGAGCGGGGTTTATCTTCGGTCCATATTATTTGATTATGGTTGATGATGCTCCTCAGGAATCAGTTCTGAACAAACGCAATTAAGGCGATGATGGTCAGGTATAGGGAAACGTGGTGAGTTTAGTTGAGTTCACGAAGGATCGATGCCGCGGCTCACGTCGAGAACTCGAGTTTGCTTGGGACCAATACTCGCGTCAGGGCCGGTGCGAGATTGATCGGAGATGTACAGACTGGTGAAGATTCAGTGATTGACTCAAACGCAGTGATCTACGGACCTGTGAGGTTGGGGAATAGAAACTACATCGGGTCGCATTGTGTGATCGGATTCCCCGATTTGGCTGAATTAGGTGAGTTGATGAGATCTGACGGAGTTACTGGGAAGCAATCGACCGTCTTGGGCGATGACTGCATAGTGAGGGCCGGGACTTCAATCTACACTAACGTGAAGATAGCCAATGATGTCTCGTTTGGTCACAATGTGCTTGTCAGGGAAGGGGTTACCATCGGGGAACATACGAAGCTAGGTACGAATGTGGTCGTAGATGGAAAATCAAGCGTAGGCTCTCACGTCTCAATTCAGACTGGGGTCTACATCTGCACGTTCTCAACTGTGGAAGATTCAGTTTTCCTTGGTCCCTGCTGCGTTTTCACAAACGACAAGTATGTTACACAGAAACCCTTCAAGTTGATTGGCCCGACGGTAAAGAAAGGCGCGAGTATTGGAGCTAATGCGCTCCTGTTTCCGGGAGTCACTGTTGGAGAGGGGGCGGTTGTCGGGTCACAGGCAATGGTCAATTCCGATGTCCCTCCCAGAACAATCGTTGTTGGGATCCCAGCGAAAAGAATCAGAGAAGTCCCAGAGGAGTGGCGTTCGTCGCTCTTGGGAAGTTGAACGTGGGCAAGCGCAGCAGAATGAATAAATAGTGAACTTTGTATTCACGGGCAGTTCGATTTAACGACCCGATGAAAGCGGAGTTAAGCTGAGGTTGAAATCAAAGCTCTTTCTGGCAATCCTAGTTCTAGTGCTCGCCGCGGGCATCGTGACTCCGCTTCACGCTCAACAAGCGCAACCAAAGTTGACTATTGACATAGATCGAATCGTGACGGCGGGTCAGTACGGAGTTTTGCACTTCAGTGACAAATTCACACTACTGAACAATGGAACAGTTCCCGCGTCGTATTTGGATTTCGCGATTCCGCGTACGTATCGAAATAACCTCTACTATGCCGGTGCTGTGGACAGCTTAGGTAGCCAGTTGACGATGGACGGTGATGTGAATAAGACATCTCAGTTCTACTGGATGCGAGTGCATTTCGCACAGGACCTAGGATCAAACAAGAACTACACTCTCACCGTGTTTTCAACTATGGGAGGAATCATTAATTCCACTTCACTCGGCTTCGTAGTCAACTTCACAGCCGCACCAATCCTTACGCAAGATGCAAGGATCGCTAACGTGACCTACGTCGCTCCACAGGCTTCCACATTCAAGATTGCGGAGAATTCGACCTACATCCAGAGCAACTTGGGTGGTTTTCCAGCCTTGTCACAAACATACAAACCTTGGAAGGCCTACTCCACCGACACGTTTTACGCTCCCTACGGTGCTGTGAACCAGTATCTCCTTCAGTTAAGCTCAGTGGAGCGAGAGATAGTCATCGGGAATAGAGGAACGCTGAGCGTCAGCGAGCTTTTCCATTTCCGCGATCTGTCAATCCCAATTACCAGTCTAACCATCACTCTCCCAGATGGCGCGAATAACGTGATGGCGTATGATGAAGTGGGCGCTTTGTGGACAACACCGCAGAACCCGAGCGCACCTTACCAAATCACACTACAGCCGAGATACAGCGCCGGCATCAGGCCCTACGAGAACTTCACGGTCACTCTCACGTACAACGTTCCACAGTCGAAGTATGTGTCGCAGTTGAATTGGTGGGGATCATACAACATGACCTTCGCGCTGCTTGACAACAGAGATGACTTTCTCTTCGACAACGCAACAGTGAGAATAGTCGCACCTGACGGAACATCCATCACCAACTTGAAGCTCACACCGCAATCACCAGTTTCTCATCCAATCCAGATCAGCCAAGACCAACGAACTTTCAAACTCCAGGGAGTCACAAGTCAGACGAATCTGAACTTTGGGCTTAGTTTCAATTACCTTCCATTCTGGTCAGCATTCGGACTTCTGCCCTGGATCATCGGACTTGAAGTGGTGATCGTCGCATTTGCTTTGGTCACGAGAGTTAGACGCAGCCCCGAACTCGCAGTTCCAATACCCGTTGAGAACCTCAGAGAGTTCGTTGGTCTGTACGACGAAAGATTAGCAATTACTAGAGAGCTTGTGGTCATGGAAGAGGAGGTCAACCGTGGAGGCCTCTTGAAACACGAATTCAGAAGGAGAGCAAAGGTGATGGAGCTGCGACTAGATGAGTTGAACAAGTCCCTCAAGACGATTAAGGGCAACTTGCGCACCGTAAGCCCCCACTTTGAAGAATTGATCCGAAGAATCGACAGAGCCGAAGCAGAGATTGAAGCCTCCAGAGCCAGCATAAACCAAGTGAAAGGCCAATATCGCGCCGGTAAGATTACTAGGGAAACCTATGACCATCTCATCAACGATATCTCCAAGCGCATCGACAGAGCCGAAGAGACTCTCGAAACTGCCCTGATCACGTTAAGAGAAGAAGCCAGGTAGTTCCGCCCCGAAACAACGTCTTTTAACCACTACTCCAGTCCTTCGTTAGTTCTCAAAGCCCTAGTGTCAGCGATGAACCAGCAAGTTCCGGTAGGGAAAGTACACGATTGGCTGAGGAAATCCATCTCGTCCGAGCTGTCCCAAGCAGAGCGCGAGAGAGACAAAATCCTATCAGAGATTTCCCGAGCCCTAGAATCGTTAACCCAGATTTGCAGTCAACTTTCACAGAAAGCAGAGCGCGACATGGAGAAGCGCGAGAACCGAGCAGAATATAGAGCCACGAAGGCCGTTGTTAGGCTGACCGCAATAATCTCTGACATGCGTAAGTCAGTCGGGAACCCGTCAGCAAAGGACACAGCTAGCCTTCGGATCCTACAGCGTCAAACCAGCAAGATAGCGTCAGACGCTGCTGGAGCGAGACAAGAATG
>PMBQ01000120.1 GCA_003152955.1 Candidatus Bathyarchaeota archaeon | reverse complement strand
GCGATGCGCTCTGCGCGGTCTTCGTAGTCGCGTCCGCGCCAGAACTCGGTGCGCCAAGAGGAGTTTTCGTAGGAGCAGATTTCAGGCATGGTGAACTATTCCCATTTTCCCGAAACCAAGTCAGGGTTCGCCAATGAAGAATACAAGACCACGTAAACTTGACCACTCTTCCAACCCGGATAACCTTTCCAATCAGAAACCTTAAACACGCATCCACGCTCGTACGACTGAAACGACGCATTGTCATCTACATCTTCGTAGATCTTCGCAAGTCCGAGCTCATCGCGCACCGGCGGATTATCGCACCAGGCTTTCCCAAAACCGCGCCACGGAATTCCAGAGCGCTCAGGACGCAGACCTGGTTTGCGTTCGCAAGTGTACCAGTCGTCCGAATTTTTTGACGTCTCGATAAANNGCAAAAATCAGCATCACGCCGCGCTCGAACCGTTGGACCACGACCTGGCGTTTGGCGGCAAACGGCTCGATGGGATTGCCTAGTTGAGCAAGTTGCGCGGCTGTCAGACGAAATGGATTTGGATCAGCGATCACAGGAACCGAGGTAAAGCTTGGTGTGTTTGTTGCTTTCTGTTCAGGTGTAATTGTGGGGATGGTTGTNNTGCAAGCAACCATAGCCAATAAAATAACAATGGCTGCAAATAATGAGACTCGTATCAACTTCATCGTGATTTCTCTCTGTTTTGTCCGTTCAATCCGACTGCGTCCGCTGTCCTCCTCCGCGTCCGCGCCAGAATTCAGTGCGCCAGGAAGAGTTCTCGATTCTCAAAGACGAGGGGTTTGTCTCCCAAGTCTAATTATTTCTGAAGGCATGTACTTTGAGTCCATGCTGGAGCAGTATCCTCCAATCCAGATGAGATTCTTCCCAGAATTGTTCCGTCAACAACGCTCATAATGAAAATGTGTCTTTGACTGGAGTGTGTAGAATCAAACGCTATGTATCGCCCATCAGGAGACCATTCGGGATGCATGTCATCCTTGGTAGTGTCAGTGGATAGGTTTAGGATGTTACTCCCATCTACTTTCATCACATAAATTCCCCAATGCCCATCTCGATCAGAACTGAAGGCAATCCATTGCCCGTCAGGCGACCATGAAGGAAACATATTGTTTGAGTTATGCTTCGTAATATCGCCTGGGTTCGTTCCACCGAAGTTTACTACATATATCTGGGTTCTACCATTACGAATTGAGTGATAAGTAATGTATTTTCCATCGGGTGACCACGCTGGGTCCTCGTCCCCTTCAGGATTGTTGGTGACTTTTCGAATATTTGTACCGTCGGCATTCATCACATATATTTCCCTTGACCCAGCCATATTGGAATCAAAAGCAATGTATTGACCGTTCGAAGAAAATGCGGGTCTGAAAATAATGATAATACTCTGTTTGAAGGGGAACCTTCTTCAGAACCGTACCGAGATTGTTCGCAAGATATATCTCATAATAGCCATTTGGTTTTATGGAGTCATAGGCAACCATACATCCGTCTGGGGACCATGACGGAGAACCATCGTCTGAAGAACTAGTGATTAACCTTTGCTCGTTGGAACCATCAGCTTTCACAACGTAAATTTGATAGAGGCCGTCTCGTTTAGAATGAAATGCGATTCTCCCTATCGGCCCCGTAGCTGTCGGCGTTGGAAGTGGCGTCACGCTTGGAATGAATGTTGGTGTAGAAGTCATTGGTTGTGGTGTAACAGGTGCTGTTCCGCTTAGCGGGAAAGTCGGAGGGCGGAGTTCCGTTAATGTAGAAAGCGGTGTATGGGTTGATGAAACGGGAGACACTGAAAAGGGCTGGGTTGCTAGGGCGATGAGCGTTGGAGTAGTCAAGACCCCAATTAGTCCTTGTACTTGAGGCAGAGCAAGCCACCCTGCCATGCACACTAGGATTGCAATCACCATGCTAGCAAAAGCAAGCTTGGTCCTCTGCTTTCGGTTCCTCTCGGCAATAAAGAGCGACGGTTTCCCTTCCAAAGCCACTAAGGTTTTTTGCAATTCACTGAAGGCATCTCCGTATCTGCCAGGGAAACTAATATAGCGAAGAGGCTTCAGGAGAGGGGGCAAAACGTTGCGGCAGTCCTCTGCCAGAACAGGAATGATACGAGGTCGCCCGCTTCGCTCTGGGTCATTGCTGAGTGCCAACGCCGCGTCTATTTCGTGTTCGCACCATTTAGACTTGAGCGACTCGAACGACAAAATCGGGATATAGATGTCACATGCCTCAAGCCCGCGATTGATCTCACGCGGAATATCATCGCCTGCCTTGACGGAGTAGATGTCAAGAAATCCACCAAATCCACATGCGCGCAAGTCATCTGCAAGTCTCCGTGCAAACTTGTTGTCGTGCCAGGAATGTGTGATGAAGAACCTGAGATTCTTTTGTTCCGCCATTGCTCTTCACTCCATCGTGTTTTCCACAGGTTTGTTATTTATGTCAATGTTTCACGTGCAACACATACCACTATCGTATAGCATTGCACTAGCACTTGCGAGCACAAGATACTTTCCACATCGCATCCACAGGTTGTACGTTAGGTTTTCCACAACGGTGCCGAGTGATTGCCGATTGCCCAATTGGCTATCCGCCCACGCGACGATCTGACCATCGCACCATTGCGCTATCGCACTACCCCGCATCCTTCCTCGCCACTCCCCCAAATCCGCGCATTTCCTCCCGCACCCGCGCGTACAACTCCTCCGCGCGCAACTGCTTGAGCGTGTAACATG
>PMBQ01000105.1 GCA_003152955.1 Candidatus Bathyarchaeota archaeon | reverse complement strand
GAACGTAGTACGTTCTCACAGGTTTCGCAAGCGATTCGAGCACAGCTTCCCCAGCGTCACCGAACACTTCGTCTACAATTCTGATGACATCAGTAGAGAACCTGGCGCGCCTATCTATTGGTCCATGAATCGAATCAGAGTTCATTAGATTCAGCTAAATCTCCAGGATTTCTGTGTTCTCTCTTGCTCTTGTCAGGCTCGCCGAAGATATAACTTCTCAACCTAATGCAACTGTATGTTGCTATGCATCCTCCCTGCTTACGAGAACAGAAATATACTGGACCAGGGAATGCGACAGTTTACGAGGCGATTCAATCTGTGAGGCCAGAAACAAGACTGGTACTCCTGAATTTTGCTGGCTTGGTAACTCTTATCGCTTTCACGGGCTTGGTCTATCTCAGAACGCAGGAGCCACTCATACTCTTGGTCGGTGGTTTGATCGCGGTTGTATCAGTTTTTGGTGCTATGATGCGCAAGAGCTAAAATGGGCTGAAGCATCGCTCTTGTCTCTAAATTCATTTTCTTCTTGTTCGAGGGTGGGCTAGCAATTGTGGCATAGCCCACGTCGACTGTGGAGCGGAATTGGTTCTTTTCTTAGTTTGGAGCGAAACGTCCTTGTCATGAGCGCAACTGGTCTGCTGACCAATTTTGGGGCGCAGGCTTTCCAGCCATTCATCCCGTTGTATTTGCAGGCCCTGAAGGCGACAGTTCCTCAAATTGGAATCGTTTATGTCGGTATAGCAATTGCGGCAAACTTGTCCATTTTTGGTGGACTCCTCGCAGACAGAATGGGGAGGAAGACCGTAATAGTTCTCGGAGGGTCAATTGGCTTTGGTCTATTTCTAGGACTCTTGAGAGCAAACACTTGGATGCTGGCGGCGTTCATTTTGTTCGCTGGTTATTTCTTCGCGACAATGGTGCAACCTGCCGTCACTTCTACCATCGCAGAGTCCGTTGGAGTGAATGATCGAGGTAATGCGTTCGGCAGTTTCTGGATTCTGGCATACTTGGGCCTAGCCTTGGGCTCCCTTGTTGGGGGGTATCTCCCAAATCCAGGAAAATTCGAACTAAACATTATCGCCATCGGGATTGCAGGAATCGGAGCGGCTGTTGCGCGATTGGTGTTTCTGAAAGAAACTCTTTCCCCGGAAGCTAGAGCGAATCGAGCACATCCTCGTCCCAGTTTCTTAGTTGCGCATTTGTCGCGGAACGTATGGTTGGTTATGATCGCACTATTGTTCTTCAATTTCTCTTCAGGTTTGGGGATTGCGATCTATCCGCTTTTCTCAATAGAGCAACTGCATTTGTCCCAAGGAGAGTTCGCCGTGATGATTGGCATAGCTTCTCTTGTAGCCATGCTGGGCGCTTTCGGTGCTGGCAGAGTGTCGAGGAGGCTAGGCGTAAGGAGAATGATGATTTTCGCGATAATACTCTCAGGAATCATGCTGGTTCCATGGATATACGCTTCGAACTCTATCCTTGCCATAGGGGTCTATGCAGTATCCGGCTTCTTTGTTCAGTTTTTTCTCGTTGGTAATCAAACCCTAATGGCAAACATAACTAGAACCGAGCAGAGAAGTTCGGTCATTGGATTCATCACGACCATTGCAGGCTTGAGCAGTATTGTTGCTCCATACATCGGAAGCGAACTGTGGGTTCTCACGAACCCGAGAATACCATTCTTGATTTCAGTCCTGCTCTCCGGACTAGTTGCTATTCCACTTGCGATGGTCAGCGAATCACCAGCCGAAAAACTCGACCTCACAGTCAAGGATGAATAGTGACATCTCGAGATATCGTTATTATGCGCGTGAAGTCTGCCATTCAACATCCAAATGAAGTGGCTTGGAAATGCCGCAGCTCTATCCAGAAGCGACAGTGGGTGCACTAGTGGTGAATCCAGGAGGAGAAGTCCTGATCGTCCGATCGAGCAAGTGGGGCGACAAGTTCACAGTTCCAGGTGGACATATAGAGCTAGGCGAACGTGCTGAAGGCGCGATCAAACGGGAGGTCAAAGAAGAGACGGGACTAGACGTTGAGCCAGTCAGATTGCTGCTCGTGCAGGAGGCAATTTACCCTGACAACTACCACAAGCATGAACACTTCATTTTCATGGATTACATTTGCACGACAAAGAGCTCTGAAGTGAAACTGGACGGAAGAGAACTCCAGGAATATTTCTGGATGAAGCCCACGAAAGCTCTGAAGCTTGACCTAGAAGAATACACAAGAAACTTCGTAAACAAGTATTTAATGGAATCGATGGAGGAAACGTCAAACGATGTCTGATGAGTTTGTCGAAATATCGTGGGCTGAAACTAAGAGGGCAGCGACCGGCCTCTGGACGGCGTAACCCCTAGAGTCTCCAACATCCGCGCAAATTCCTTTCCAGTAATCCACTCAACATACAAATATCGCGCTATTTCTTCATCCGTCATTCCGAGTCTTCGGCCTTCTTCAACCGTGTACTGATACGCCTCGATCTCAGTCGGCCTATCCGCGTAGTTGTACTCGTCGTCAAATAGCTCTCTTCCCTCGAAATATTGCCTAACATGGATCAGCTCATGGATTATGTCTAGATACAAATATCGTTCGTCGGCATCGCGAAGATACTTCAGCCCCACAACCAAGCTTCCATCTTCGTCGTTAACATGCATGTAACGTGTTCCATTTGCGGTGAGCGTTACTTCGGTTTGCCCAAGGATCCTGCGCAGCAATGCCGAATCATGTATGCATTTGTTGAGTGTTTGCACGTCTTCGAGCCCGGCGAAAACTTGTGGTAAAATGTATCGTCCGGCAGGCAGATCCCTGTTAACTCTGAAGGATTTCAAGTAGCTCACGCGGCAACTTAGAGTGCTTACATAACGACGGGAACGAATCGGTCTTCTTTGATGGTGCCGCTCAAACTCCCAACGATAGCGATCTCATTACCACAGTACTTGCAGCAATTCCGGTCGTCGAGGTACCATCCCGCTATGTCAAATCCACACCTTTCCACTACTACTTTGCCGCACTCAGGACAGTACGTGTGCTCAAACGGATGCCCAGTAACGTTCCCCAGATAGACGTAGTTCATTCCGACGTTCTTGGCGACCTCGTGATGTTTTTCAAGCATTTCGATCGGCGTGGCAGGAAGATGCATCAACTTGTAGTCAGGATGAAATCTCAGGAAGTGCATCGGAATGTCGGGGCCGAGGTTGTCGTAGACCCAAGAGGCAAGTTTCTTCGCTGCCCCTAAATCATCTCCAATTTCTGGTACGATTAGGTCCGTGATCTCAATGTGAACTCTTGTCTTGTCGCGAATTTCTAGCAATGTCTGGAAGATGGGGTCGGCGTTTGCGATACCGATGTTCTTGCGCACGAAGGAGGTTTCGCCGTTCCCCTTGAAGTCGACTGTTATGCAGTCTAGGAAATCGCGCATCATATCTACCGCCTCAGGGGTGTCATATCCATTCGAGACAAAGATGTTGGCAAGTCCATCCTTTCTGGCCTGAACGCCAATGTCGTGAGCGAACTCCATGAAGATCGTGGGCTCGTTGTAGGTGTAGGCAATGCCTTGACAGCGATAGCGCTTTGTCATCTCAACAACCTTCTCCGGCGTAACCTCTGTTCCCTCAATCTTCCGCCTCTGACTGATGTCAAAGTTCTGACAGTAGGAGCAGAGCCAGTTGCAACCAGTGGTACCTATCGAGAAAATCTTCGTTCCTGGCAAATAGTGTGTCACGGGTTTCTTCTCAATCGGGTCGACATGGCCTGCGACGATCTTGCCGTAAACGAAGAGCTGCAGTTTGCCGTCAACATTACCGCGGATTCCACAAAATCCGATTTTGCCATCCGGTATATTGCAATATCGAGCGCAGGCTGTGCACCTGACTCTTCCGTTAGGAAGGTGCCTGTACAGAAGTGCTTCTTTCCCTAGAGTCATGGTGCTGACCTCAAAACACTGAAGTGTTGAAAGTTCCGGAAAGCATTCGATCTTTTTCTCAGTGAGAGATTCGATTCGTCTCTAGAATAAACCTATCTTTGTTCTCTTTCAATTCTCGTTATGTCGAGAGATTTTAGGTCAAACAAGCTGTATACGGAGCAGGTCAGTTTCCCCGCTCGGCGTTGATGGATCTCCGCAAACCACAATGATCCGCTCACCTGGACGAGCGGTTCCGCTCGCGAGTGCTTCGTTTCTTGCAGCACGAAATATCTCGGCTGTGGTTGAGAGCTTCTTCACCTTGTGCGGGTATAACCCCCACAAAAGTGAAAGTTGATTCATTACTGCATCGCTGTACGTTAATGCAATAATTGGAACCGATGACCGGAACTTAGACACCCTTTGCGCTGTTATTCCAGTTCGGGTATTCGCCACAACACAACTGGCATCAAGTTCGAAGGCAACTTGGCACGCGGAGAAACAAATGGCGTCCTGAGTCTTCTTCATGAGGGACCGCCTCGCCTCCAGGAACTCTCTGTAAGGGAGTGTTGCTTCAGTGGCGAGAGCCACTTTCTTCATTACTTCCACGGCCTCCACAGGGTATTTCCCCACAGCCGTTTCCTCGGATAGCATGATGGCGTCTGTCCCATCGATTATGGCATTGGCGATGTCGGTCACTTCGGCGCGAGTTGGCGTGGGATTTGTGACCATTGACTCAAGCATCTGGGTTGCGGTTATAACCGGCTTGCCCGCGGCGTTTGCTTTCGAGATTATCTCCTTTTGCAGGATTGGCACATCTTCGATTTCCATTTCTACGCCTAGGTCACCACGGGCCACCATGATACCGTCAGCCTTTTGCACGATCTCGTCGAAGTTCTCAACTGCTTGTCGTGTTTCGATCTTCGCAATGACCCACGCGTGGCTTTCGGCTTGCAGGACAATTCTCTTGGTTCTCACAATGTCTTCGCTGGTTGAGGTGAAGGACAAGCCGAGAAAGTCTGCACCCTGCCGCAGAGCGAACCGAAGAAGAGAAATATCTTTCGGAGTGAGTGCTCGTAGTCCAATCTTCTTTCCGGGAATATTGACACCTTTACCGGAGAATAGAACGCCTCCTCTGATCACGCGGCAGAGCACGCCATTGGTCTTGACTTCGGTGACGACGAGTCGAATTGTTCCATCCGCAAAGAAGATCGCGTCGCCTTTGTCTAAATCTCGTAACACTTTCGGATGGCTGATCGGAATTATCCTCTGATTCCCTGCTGTTCGTTGGCCCGTTAGAGTCACGAGTCTGCCTTCTTTGAGGGTGATGGGCTCAGGCGAGAGCTTCCCGATTCTGATCTTGGGCCCTGGCAAGTCGAATAGAATTCCTATAGGGGCCCTCCGCTCTCTTGCAACTTGGCGAATGCGACGCACATTTGCGACGTGGTCTTTTGTTGTGTCATGGGAGAGATTGAGTCTGGCAACATTCATTCCTGCTTTCGCCAGACGCCACAACATTCGTCGCGACGAAGTCGCGGGGCCTATCGTGCATACTATTTTCGTTTTGATCTTCTTTGAACCCACTTTACCCATCGCTCTCTGAGATCTGCTCTATGCAACTCTAATCAACGTATAGGGAAAGTACGAAAGAGAAATCAGTTGGTGTCTTTGCTAGTTGGACCAAATGGCGACGATTACTGCAGGAAGATTGAAGTTGCACGAAAATAGCTTAAGATGTGACTTGGCCAGAGGGACATAGATTGCCAAGAAGGATACTCTACGTGATCTTAGATGGCGTTGGGGACAAACCTGATCCAGAGCATGGAAACAAGACGCCGTTGGACGTGGCTTCAACGCCGAATCTTGACCAGCTTACGGCGAATGGCAAGATGGGCTTACTCTACACCGTGAAGAGGGGAATTGCCCCAGAGAGTGATGCTGGTGTCTTCTCCCTTCTCAGCTATGATCCTTCACGGATAGATCTTTCGCGGGGAGTCGTCGAAGCACTCGGTAGTGAGGTCGGTTTTGTCGACGGCGATCTAGCATTGCGATGCAATTTTGCCACGGTAGAGAACGACCAGTTGGTCGACCGAAGAGTTGGTAGAAACCTTTCAACCGACGAAGCGAGAGATCTAGCCGACGCAATCAATGGAGACTTCAGACTGAAAGAAATGATTGAGTTCGAGCTTAAAGCCACAATCGGCCACCGATGTTCCCTTGTTCTTCGCCGCGCCAAGATTCGATTCTCCGCAGCTATCTCAAACCTTGACCCCGCCTATACTCGAAGGGGTAAGTTGAC
>PMBQ01000437.1 GCA_003152955.1 Candidatus Bathyarchaeota archaeon | reverse complement strand
GTCTTCAGCCAGCCAAAGATCTCCTCGACCAGCTTGCGTTTGTACTGGCTGATGCCGTAGCCTTGGTGCCGCGTCGTTCTGCCATCGATAGCGCTCGATCGGCTGGTGTCGTTTTGTGCCACATGCGGGGTGACTTCCAGATCCCGGAGCCGTTCGACACAGTCATGAGTGTCGTAGTTCTTGTCGCCGCCCATAGTCACTCGGCCTTCGGAGTCCTGACGGATGTCTCTTGCAAACTCGACGGCCATGTCGCGTTCGGCAGTGCCACTGGCCAAGGTTTAGCGGGTGCCGACTGCGATCCCATGAAGGTTGTCCATCAGGAGATGGCCCATAAAAGAAAGTTTCGCTTCCCTGCCCGGGCCCTTCTTCATGAGGCGGGCTTCGGGGTCGGTAGTCGACTGGTGAGTGTCATTTGAGCGTTTTTCGCCGTGGAAGTCCACACTTGGGTTGCCCGGGTCGTCTTTCTTGGAGTCACCCTTCTTCGAAGAGCCGCCCTTCTTCTTGAAGCTCTTATGGCCGGCCCACGCTTCGATGAGGGTACCATCGACTGTGAAGTGCTCGTCTGAGAGGAGACCGTGTTCCCGGGCCAGGCCGATCACCCGAGCCATGAACTCCTCGGCAATGTCGCCCTCGAGCAGCCGTTCACGGTTCTTTGAGAAAACTGAGTGATTCCACACCGGGTCATCCATCGTGAGCCCGACGAACCACCGGAAGAGTAGATTGTAGTTCAACTCCTCCATCAGGAGACGCTCACTCCTGATCGTGTAGAGTGTCTGCAAGAGCAGGGCGAGCAAGAGCTGCTCCGGCGGAATGGACGGCCGCCCTGTCGCAGCATACAGCCGGGCGAACTCCGGCGAGAGACTCACCAGGATCGGATCCAAGAGCCGGCGAATCGCACGCAAGGGATGATCAGCCGGAATGCGATCTTCCCTGCGACACATAACTGAAGAAGGGGGTTTGCTGCTCCTGGTTGCCGCGCATCATCGAGGCCTCGTCCTGATGTGTGTGGATGAACGACTCCAAATATAACACATCAGCTTCAGGCTCCGTGCGGTGTGGATAAATATTCACCCAACAAGAGTTTTTCAACAACCTGCTAGGCCCCTTCAGGCCTCGCGACTTGCGACGGCCCTACTTTTCTGCTTCTCTCCGTTCTGACCATTGGCATTTCCGTAGCCATATCCGTAACCATATCCATATCCGTAGCCGTACTTGTACCTTCCGTAGTTACCTCCGTAAGCCTTCTTCAAATCGAAGTTGTTGAGCACAACCCCCAGGAGCTTATTCTGAACACCTATGAGTGATTCACCGGAGCGTTGTAGCGCACTTGCAGTTGTACTCCCAGCAGAGGCGATCAAAACGAGACCATCAACTTGACGAGCCAGAACAGCAGAATCTGTCACAGCAAGGAGTGGTGGCGCGTCGAAAAGGATTATGTCATACCGCCCTTTCATCCATTCGACAAACTCTTTCATTCGACGTGATCCCAAAATTTCGGCAGGATTCGGAGGGATGATGCCACACGTCAGGATGTCGAGATTATCCAACACACTCCTATTGACTACCTCCTCAAAACTCGTTCGGTCGAAAAGGACATTGGTCAGGCCCGGATCCTTCTGTAAGCCAAACATCGAATGCAGTGTTGGACGGCGCATATCGGCATCTACAAGCAAGACACGGCTCTCGGTCTGTGAGAAGGTGACCGCGAGATTGGCAATGGTTGTCGACTTGCCTTCTTTCGGATTGGCACTTGATACCATTAAGGATCGGACGGGTGCATCGGGCCGGGCGTACTGCACATTAGTGCGGAGATGTCGAAAGGCCTCGGCCACAGGTGAGAATGGGCTCAAAAACGCTGCCAACCGAGTATCGAAGCCCTGAGAGCCAGCAGGCAAGCCCTGCGTGGACCGACCGCCCTGTTTCCTGGTATCCATCCTAATAATAGTGGATAGGGGTGTGACGCCATAGCGCTTTAGATCTTCTGGTGTGCGGATCCGATCGTCGATACGGGCCCGGACGAGAACGGTACCAATACCGACAATGAGACCAAAGAGGAGTCCAAGAGAAACGTTCTGTAGCGGCTTAGGACTTACAGGTTCAAGTGGCACAGCAGCCGGATCGATAACGTTCAGGTAGCCAAATTCAGAGGTCTCGGTAATTGCCGCCTCATTGAATTTCTCCTCAACCAGAAGATACAGCTTTTCGCTGCTGAGGCGCGCACGCTGCAACTTGGCGAGCTCAATGCTTTTCTCTGGGATCTGGTTGAATTGCCTCTCGTAGTCTCTAAGGACCGAATTGAGTGCAATTTTTTTTGCATTTAACCCATCAAGCTCAATTTGCCCTTCGATGATTCTCTGCTTCACCTGCGCCAGAAAGCTGCCCGTTCCCTCTGTTCCAACAGTACCGCCTTTGCTGTCCGACGGCAAGAGAGAACCCAAAAATGCGGTTGTGCGATCGTGAAGGTTCTTCCTGAGGGTATTGATCTGCTGGTCAATCTCCTTGAGTCTCTCACCGTAAATCCTATCCTGGGAGACGTTTCCACTCTGGTTCTGCGCCATCGCCACATCTCTCTGCACCTCGAGTTTTGCCAGTTGCTCCTGGATGAGCCTGATATATGCATCATTGGATTCACCCATAGCCTTGGCTACATTCGGTTCCTGGACGGCGAGTTCTTGTTTGAGCGAAGAGAGGGTCCTTTGACCAGCGGAAATATCTATATCAATGGCATCACGGGTGGCTTCCATCTGCGCGAGTTGGTCCACAAGCTTCTTTGCCTCATCATCCAGTGATACAACGCCGGACTTTTTCATGTAACTTTGAAGAGCCTGCTCGGTCGTGTCGAGTTGCTCATGCTTCGCACCAAGCTGCGTCTGAAGGAACTCCCGAATGGCTTTCGATTTTAACCGGCTTGAGCTGAGGTTTCTGTCGGTGTAAACCTGCATGAAGGTGTTGGCCAGCAGCACTGCCTCTTGCGGGTCACTGCTGCGGGCGGTGAGGCGCAGCATGTCGGAGTCACGAATAGGAGTGAAGTCCACAGCCTTGCTAAAGCGGAGGAGAATTGTCTCGAAGGGTGCTACCTTGTTTGGGGAGTCTTCAGCCTTGAGGTCACGGATTATCTGGATACGTTGTTTCATTGAATCGTCGACGTACACTCGACTTATAAGGGATCGTGCAACTCCCTTGGCAACTGTTCGTGATTTTAGGGTTTCCAGCTCATTGGTTATCTTGTTCGTGGCTGCTGTGCCGGTGAAATCCAGGAAAGGGATATTGCCGGCCGTCGCCTTCATGTCGATGAGGACAGTAGATGTGGCTTCATACACCGGCTTGGTAATGTAAGTGAATATGGCCGTGGAGCCAGTCACAAACACGGTAACAAGCAAGACAATCCATTTCCCTCGCATCAGTGTCGCGAAGTGATCCTGCAGAGAAACCTCTTTAGTAACCTCCAAACCGTCGGAATGACCGTTGTTTTGAAGTGAAGCAAAATCGGAGGGATCTTGGGCCATGAGGTTACCTGCTAAGGCAAGTGACAACAGGGGGATAGGATTACTCGTGAGAGCAACAGGTGGACGATAGAAACGGCATTACAGAGTCTCGAATTCCATCATCACCACCACCGCATCGCCGGCCAACCCCACCTTTCGGCCCGCTCAGCCAAGTGCCTTCTTGCCTTCACTTCCGAGAGTTACTGTGCTGCCTCCTACTCCAGATTGACCGGCGTCCAACACGATCAGCCGGGATCCGATCGTCCCATACAGTTCTGCGGTGAGGCAAAATGCCCCTTTATCTGAATATACGACTCATATTCCAAATTTGCCACCAGGTAGGCCAACATTTTCCCATTGTGTTCTCGATGAAACAAAGGCAAGCGGTCTCTTCTGATCTTCGATATCAGGGCTTAGGTGCACAAAAGGCATATCCGAAGGGTCACAGCTGAACTTTGCCAGTGAACACTTTACGGAAGCATCTGCCTGAAGAAACATATTGCCAGATGTTTGGATGGCGCTAACAATTNNCGCATGGACACTGAATGGACTGACCCAGAGAAGTTTCTGCTACTCTTGCTTGAACGCCATTACCCTTATCCTTGCATGGTTGGCCGCTCTGGAAGGGAGAGGGATGGCGAGATTCAGAGTTGCGGTCTTGCTCGACATTCTTGAGAAGTGCCAGGCCCTCGTTGCCAGCTCAATACCGATCAAATCGCCAATTGTCCCTATGGACGTGTCCGGGACTGCCAACGACGTATCTCCGAGAGCTGCGGGAGATACTACCGTAGCATTCGTGCTCTTCGTGACTGACCACCCGATGGTGCCGCCCCTCGGTTTCGTCGTCACGAATCGGTCTCCGATTTCCCAGAGCCCAGTAGCCGGTTGTGCTTCATAGAAGCCTCCATAAGATTCACCGATCCCTGAGACTGTGTTATGGCTGAGTATGAAACGATGCTTCCCAATATCAGATATGGCTCCGCTGTAGTAGATAGCGTGCTTTGATTTACCAGATCTGGTTGTTCGGATATTGTTTCCAGTGACCACGCCGCCGTAGGAGCCAGATGAGAAGATTATGGGCTTTTCGCTCAGTAGTCCGCTCGTTGCAGCATCCTCGATGGTGTTGCCCGACACGAGTGCATCCGTTGTTCTGAGAATCTGGATGCCAGAGAGATACGTCCTGGAAATCCGATTATTGGTGATGGCCACATTGTTTGCCTTCGCCGTATCGGTACCATTGATGATGATGCCTGTCCCACAGGAGTCTACGATATTATCGGAAACCACCGCTGTTGCTGCGTGCGTCCTGTACGATGGCATATAGACATAGTATCCATAGCTGGAAGCATTGTAGACTGTGTTCTGCGAGATATTCAGATGACCATCGGATGGCAAGGAGATCCAGTAGACACCCAAGACGCCGCGCCAACAATTCGTAACCGAATTGTGGTCAATCGACATATTGACCGGAGTGTTCGCGCTGGTAGAACTCAAACCGAAATCAATTGCTGAAATGCGAGACCCATTGAACCCCCTGAAGGTGTTATAGGCGATCCTGACAGAATCAGTAGCGGAACTGCCGAAGATTAAGTTCGCCACCTTTGCCGTATCTCCGGAAGCGCCGTGACTGATCCCCATTGTGGAATCAGAGAAGTCGAAGGTGTTGTCTGTAATCGTTACGCCTGAGTTCTGGCCGTCTCCAGAGTACACACCCTGGCCGACACTGTATTGATACGGGCTTGCACGATTCAGGGCCCATCGAGGCCAGATGTTTCTGAATGTATTGCCAGTGATCTTGACTCCATCGGCAAAATAAAGATAGACACCCACGGGGTTGTCACTGTTGGATGGCATGTAGTGCTTGTTCTCAAAGGTGCATCCCTTCACGAGCACGTCTTGACAACGAGTGGTGCCGTTGGCGAAATATAACGAGAAATAGCCATCAAGAAAGTCGCTATTGAGCACACGGATTCTAGAGCATCCCCAGAAATGGAACCCATAGTGCATCAGTGTGTCCGTGTTCGCGCATCCATTCACATAGCACTCCTTGATGTCAATGTCTGAACACGAGGCGAAGAAGGCTGGTATGCATTTGTAGAATGAAATGCCCTCGATTGTTATCTTCTTGTTTGGTTTTCTGAACTTGAAAACCGAACTGTAGACTGAACCATAATTCGTTTGGTGACCGATGATGAGAGCCTTGCCTTTGCCGGCCCCACGAATCGTAACGGAGTCCTTCGTGATTACAAAACCCGAATTTGCCAAGTTCTCATCAGCAACCGGAAGGGAATATACCCCTTTGGGGAAATAGATAACTCCTCCTCCTGACTCCGGAATCGCTGCAATCGCTCGTGCTACAGCGCCGGAATCATTCGTAGTCCCATCATGCACGGCTCCATAGTTCACGACGTTGAAGGTTCTGCTGTAGCGCCGTTTACTCAGTGGGTTGTTTATGTCTGCCCCTGCATGAAGATCCGGAGACTGTTGAGCGAATGCCAGCGCAACGAAGAAAAGTGCGAGACAAACGACTTTGTTCATCGACCATACTTCGTTGTATTGTGACTGAGTGATGTATCAACTCAAGGGCCAGTAAGGCTGAACCGGCTCCGGGCAACGCGGCGGCATTGAACGGTCTGTGGCTTGCGAGAGGGCACGGCCTCTAACACGGGCAAGTCGAGTCCCGCAAGTTTGCCTTGTGGGTTTCGTTTGCTTATTCATTGATTTTGTAGAAGAAACTGCTACCTTTGTGTTTGTCTGAGAATCCGTAGACCAGTGAACCTTTTTCAATTTTTGTGACAGGTCATTTCGGACTACTGACATACGCACCCGAATTTTTGCTTGTTGGCGCTATCAAGTCTGAGTGCAGATCATATAAGCACTCATCTTAGCCCTTGGAATCAGTCTGCAAATTCAAATAGACTCTCGGAAACGGCATGAGCGACGAGAATTCGATGGATTTTGACGCTGGACCTGTCTCGCGGACCGCGGTAAGATCTCCCGACAAGGAGATCGGGCCATGAATACCGCCGCCATGGTCATGATTGTGCATCATGTCGATACCGAAGGACCACTTTCTGAATCTGTCGTAGAGGTATTCCAGCGACTGGAAAGTACACTCGGCGTTTGCTTCGACCTTGCTCCGACGATCGGCAATTTGAAGCTGCTTCAAGAAGGAAGGATCGAAGGACTCGACACCTTGACTCGAGAGGAAATTAGGCGCATCGCAAATCCTCATTTAGTCCAGTTCAAGAGGACCTGGAGCGAGATTGATGAAATGCTCCATCGCGTGCTCGCACCTTCCTTCCGCAATGAGATTGTCGACACGACCGGGACTGGTTGGGTGTACAACTGGCATGTGATCGACCATGTTGGTTTTGAATCTAATCCTCGACATCGTGACATGGGCTATCTCAATATTCTCAACCACTACCAAGAGATTCTTGGTTCTACAAAGTCAACAATGGACGAAGTCCATTGGCATTTCCACCCAGTCTCTTTCTATCGGGAGGCACATATATCTGCAACATCGTACGACAACTCGATGTACGAATTACATCAAGTCATATCACGACGCCTTCTTGAAAAGGGATGGTTCCCNNTCTTTCTCGAGCAGTGGATTCCTTTTGACGCTTCGAATCAAGCATATCCCGAGGAAACACTTGCACAGGTGGATGCCTTGAATGGAAGGTTCGGAGATTGGCGTGGTGCACCGGACGATTGGAGTGTGTACCACCCTAGCCCACTTGACTGGCGTACACCGGGCAGCATGAATCGAATCATCGCAAGGACCCTGAATCTGCAAACACGGTTTAGGAATATCAATGAAGAGGAGATTAAACGGTCTTTCATGAAGGCGTCCCGTGAAGATCAGGCTGTGTATCTTGGTATCACAAATCATGACTTTCGGGAGATGTCTACCGAGATTCGGGATTTCCAGCAGATGCTAATCTCGGTAGCTGGAAGGCATCACTCTGTCCCGTTCGTCTACAGAAGTGCTATAGGTGCTTTCCGAACAGTGCTTGGTTATTCGAACGAACAGATTGAGCGCGACAGAATCAGGTTGGAAGGCGAGCTCCTAGGGAACCTATTGAGAGTGCGGATCGTAAATGGCGCGATTTTCGGCCCTCAACCTTATCTGGCATTCAAGACGACCGCAGGCCAATTCTTCCATGAAAACTTTGACTTTGGTGTCGGACCGAAATCGTTTTCGTATGTTTTCGATAGACTTACGATTCCCCTGCATGAGGTTTCCCTTATCGGAGTCGCTTCTAATGATCGATACGGAAACTGCCATATTTTGAAGCTTGTCCTTCGCAACGGCGAAATACTCCAGGACGAATCGATTAATCTATGAGTGGTTGAGCGGTCCTCTGTGATTGGGTACCTCACCCAACTTCGGCAGTTGGCAACTATTTTTGATCAGTTTGTGCGCGCCGTCAGCGAACTGCGCGCGTT
>PMBQ01000321.1 GCA_003152955.1 Candidatus Bathyarchaeota archaeon | reverse complement strand
GATTGAAACGAGGGTTATTCTTTCCCATTTCGCGGGTAGCTACGAGCGCGATTGCTCCTCGTGACTTAGAGTCCAAGCCCTCTGAACAGAAACCTGTGTTGACAAGAGGGGCAGTAATTGCTCTCACGAGGTATAGTCTGGCCGCAGTACGAACATCTGATGTTCATTGATGCCATCTGCATGTATGATCAATTCAGAGAATTTGGGCTCTTTTGATTTTGAGATTTCATTATCATCCTTGCCAACTTGTATCACATACGCCGCATGGTTATTACAAGGTCTAAGCAAGCTAATGCGAAGGCAGAGACACGAAGATGGGTGAGGCAGCCTCCAAGGACAGTCAGTACACTAAGCGCACAATGAAATCCCGCGAAATGTTCGAGCGTGCGAGGAAGGTTGAGCCTGAAGGTGTCTCGTATCGAAACCGCCACTTTGACCCATACCCATTCTTTGTCAAAGAGGCGAAAGGGGCCACACTGGTTGATCTAGACGGCAACAGGTACACCGACTACTGGTGCACGCACTTCGCCATGATTCTCGGCCACGCTTATCCAAGCGTGACGCAAGCCATCAAGACGCAAGCGGAGAAAGGTTGGCATTACGGGCTTGCTCACGAACTGGAGATAACCCTCTCAGAAACAATAACCAGGAACGTGCCAAGCGCAGAGCTTGTTCGCTTCTCAAGCTCGGGAAGCGAAGCAAACTTGTACGCGGTCCGTTTAGCCAGAACGTTCACCAAACGAAAGAAAATTGCAAAATTCGAGGGATGCTGGCATGGGGCATATGACCCTCTGCATATTGCGGTGAAACCCCCTTTTGACAAACCTCCTTCCGGGGGAATTACTGAAGGCTCTCAAGAGGACACGATCGTTGTTCCCTACAATGACCTAACAGGCTTCTTGGATCGAGTCAAACGTGAGGATCTGGCGTGCGTTATTCTTGAGCCAGTGCTAGGCGCGGGGGGCATGATACCTGCAGACAAAGAATTCTTGAAGGGACTACGGGATTACTGTGATAGGACAGGCGCCCTACTGATCTTTGACGAAGTCATTACGGGATTTAGATTGGGCCTCGGCGGAGCACAGCAGTACTTTAACGTAAAACCGAACGTAACGGTGCTGGGCAAGATAATCGGAGGCGGGCTCCCGATCGGCGCAGTCTGTGGTCAAAGAGACGTAATGGATCGAATGGATCATACAAAGTACTCGGGTTTGGATTACGCGTATCATGGTGGAACCTTTGCGGGTAACGCGATAACCCTGACCGCAGGTCTGGCCACCATAGATGTCCTAGAACATTCCCCAGTGTACAAGCATATTGACGCGGTGGGAAACAAGGTGAGGGAACGCTTGAATGCGATTTTCGAAGAGAATGAATTCGAAGCACAGACTACTGGGTTGGGGTCGCTTTTTTCCATCCACACAACACGCATGAAACCTCTCAAAGACGCAAATTGCCACGCCATTGCCTNNGATGTTCAGCAACCTGCTGGAGAATGGCATATTGATGCTGGCGCCAGAAATGTTGCATGGTGCCATAAGCTACTCGCACACTGACGATGACATCATCCGTCTAATCTCAACTATTGAACGGTTCGTGAAAGAGAAGCACTGGTAAGAAATCGTTTTACGAGATTTGACTAGAGGGTTCTTAGCATAACGGATCGGTTGTCTTCGCTAGGCCCTTCGATTGGAGATATGGGTGGCAGGTCGAGCATCGTTCTAAGTCCAGGTTCTAAGCGTTCGATTTTCGCAAGTGTGTTTGCGACTATTGCGGGAGTAGCCCTATCGCCTTGAACTCCGCCTCGTATCATCATATCCACTGGCGGAACACCGTCGATTAGTATAGAGTCATGCGGATTCTGGGCACCCAAATACATTCTCAAGTCCAACACAACTAACTCACGACCTCCCAGAATTCCTTTGGCAACTTGGTGCACACCAGCGACAGCGCCGGCTGGAACTTTGATGAACTCGCTCTCCACCGCCGTTTCAGCGATGACTGGAGTGATCCGTTCTTGTATCTCTCCCAACTTCCACCCCATGGCCAGGGCGATCAGCCCCACAGATTCTGGCAGTCCAACGTGTTTTATGGTTCCCTCAGCAACTTTCCTCTCGAACTCTTGCGGGGATAAGCCAGCACCTATTTTCTTCTGAAGTGGAAGCCTCCGACTCGAAGCGTCCACAACTCGCTCAGCGCGAATTGAGTTCACCTTTTGGCAGACGCCGCTAAGTGCCACTGCAAGAGTGTCCAAGAGAAAGCCAGGGTTCACACCTGTTCCAAGGATCACGACTTTCTTCGCTCTGGCGTGTTCATCGAGTTTCTTCGCCAAATCTGGATGCTTGACGAACGGATAGGACAATTCCTCAGCGGTCGACACTGCGCTAACATTGTGATCTACGATTTCATCGATTTGAGAGTAGATTTTCTCCATGTAGGAGGAGGTTGCGTGTGTGACAATGTCTGGAGCTGCATGCTTGAGAACATCCCTCGGATTGTCACTGACAGTTACGCCAATTTTCCGGGGATTCTGAAGGAACTCGCCTACATCTTTGCCAANNTTGTTCTTGTCAATGTCGATTGCACCGACTAATTGCACTGATGGTCGGGTTAGGAGAAGTTCGACGATTCCAAGTCCGATTGGCCCCAGGCCGTATTGTACGACTTTGATCGTCTTCAACCCAGCTCAAACCTCTTTGATTCTGATTACTCTAGTGCCGCAGCCACCAACTCAGCCACGTCTTTGATAGGCATACTCTCTGATGTTCCCAGAGCCTTCGAAGCATCTTCCAACATTGAGATGCAGTATGGACAGGCTGCGGCAAGGATGTTGGGGCCTACCTGCTGAGCTTCCTCGATCCTTATCACGCCAGTTTTCTTCTTGGCATCAACTGAGTACCATGCATTTCCACCTCCGCCACCGCAGCAGAAGCTCTTCGTGCGGGATCGAGGCAACTCTACCAGTTTCCCAGCGGAGACAGTTCGAATGGCTTCCCTAGGAGCATCGTACTCATCGTTGTACCTGCCCAAGTAGCATGGNNTCGTTCTTGAATGTGTTGAAGCAGTGTGGGCATTGAGTTATGATTTTCTTCACGCCGCGCTTGTTCATCATTTCAATTAGTTCCATAGCTGCCTGCTGGAATCTTCCTTCCTCACCGACCCTGCGGGCGACCTCGCAGTTGCATCTTTCCTCGTTCCCCAGAACGCCGAATCTGATTCCTGCCGCGTTCATTATCTTCACTAGGGATCGGGAGACCATCTGGTTCCTCATGTCGTATGCTCCCGCGCACCCTACCCAGTACAGGAATTCCTGGTCGGGTTCTTGGCCCCACAACTTGACGTCAAGTCCCTCCGCCCATTTCATTCGGTCCGCGGTGGAAAGTCCGTAGGGGTTGCCGACTGTAGAGAGCGATGTGATGAGGTCTCTCTTCTTACGGTCCACCTTTCCCTCAGCCATCAGATGTCTTCGCATATCGACGATCGCTTCGACATGCTGAATCAGAACCGGGCATTCCTGTACACATGCTCGACATGTAGTGCAGGCCCACAGCTCTTCCGGGTCAATTACGTCCCCGTGGAGATGGCGACCACCATCACTTGACAGTTCATAGCTCTTCAGCTTGAGTATGAGATGCATCGGGGAGAGTTTGGTTCCGGAGGCTGTTGCTGGGCAGGCATCCGTGCAGCGAACACAGAGAGTACAGGCGTCAAAGCTGAGCTTCTGGCGCCACGTGAAGTCATTGATCCCAGCCGCTCCAACCTTGACATCAAAGTTTCCAGTTTCCATCATCTGTTTGAGATCGAAGGGAGTTGACAGTTCACCTTTCACGGTAATCGGGTTGTAGTAAATGTTCAGTGGAGAGGTGGCCAGATGTATCAGACGGGAATTGGGGATGTAGGCGATGAGAGAGAATACTAGTGCCGAATGAATCAGCCAAAGGCTCGGGTAGATTTCTACCAGCGCTTTCGGCCCCAGTGTTAGAAAGAGTGGAGAGAGCACACTGCCGACTGGCGACTGCCAAGCCCACGTATCGACACCCATCATCAGAAATCCAGAAACAGCCATCGCCACTATTACACCGTACACGTAGGTGTCTTCCCACGCAGTCTCAAGCCTCTGTCCGCTTGGCCTGAGACGTTTGTATTCGAGCAAAATTAGGCCTGCTCCGAAGAGCAGAGCAAGATAACCAACAATCGCCTCAAGGATCGGGAAAAACATTCCCAGGAGCAGCACGAAACCGATTACCGAGATGAGCACGTGGGTAATTCCGTTGAACTTCTTGTTGAGAACTTTCGACTGTGCCAAACCGATTGAGATGAGCCTCCTCACCCTCGAGAGCCTAGTGCCAACAATCTTCTCGGGTCTTCCCTGATTCCAAGCACGCACATGTCTTCTAATGCCCGACAGGAATAGGTACGCAGCGATTACCGCGATTACCCACCAAGCAATTATGAATTGGAGAGGAACGAACTGGAAGATGTCTCTGATGAGGTCCATTCCTACGGAACCTCTTTCATCGCACGTCGACGAAGCAACAGGTAGAAGGGCGCTGCAGCAATCACCGGCACAACAATGACGATCGATCCGAGAATCAGGTTCATTTTGTCAATTTGAATCGTGAGATCTGTCGATAGGATCTCGTTTAGAGCGTATAACGTCAGGGTTGCCAGGAAACCGATCGCCCATACTCCCGTGGCAGTCTTCAGTGGTCTGCGAAGTGCACGCACTTCTTTCCCGCGATCAATTATGGGTAGTAGTAGAACGGCAAGGAACATCAGAGCTGCGATCAGTATCCCAACAACCTTCGCGCTCAGCAGGTCCACACCAAACACAGCAGCCGGGGGGACGAACTTCACCAAGTCATAGAGCCACCCTACCCATTTGAGGAGCCCATACGCCCACAGGAAATACCACTCTGGAACTATGAACTGTGGCGTCAGAAACTTGTTTGCCGGGTCTCCGGGAACCTGAGCGGCATATGTTCCTAGAAGGATGACCATGCCGAGCGTGACTAGTGAGATGATTAGGACGGGGGTAATCTGCTGGGGAAAGAATTGACCGAAGAGGGGAGCGACCTGTTTTTCGGTCTTAGTCTTCCAAGCCTCTTCGGGCTCGGAGACTCCTTGGAGAATAATCAGAAGCATGTGAGCGCCGACCAGCACGAGCGCCACGACGGGCAGTAGACTCACGTGGTAGAAGTAAATTCTAGTTAGCGTGGTCGAAGATAAGCCAGTTCCACCTAGAAGGATCTGTGCGAGAAAGTCTCCGAGGAGCGGAATAGCTCTCATTATCTGGATGCTGATTGTTGCCGCCCAGTAGCCGAGTTGATCCCAGGGGAGAAGATATCCAGTGAACGAATACGCGAGCGCCAAACCCAAACTAATAACCCCCAAGAACCAGGTGATCTCGCGCCCGATTCTGTAGGGGTTACGAAAGAACGCCCAGAATGCGTGAATCACCAAAACCGCGATCAGGAGGTTGGCTCCCCATTGGTGTACGCCTCTTATCAGCGCCCCGAGCGGGACATTTCTCATGATGCTTTGAACGCTCAAATATGCTGGCGTCGCTGTTCCGGGATCTCCGACTCCGGAAGGAACGTAGTTAAACGCGAGAAGGAGCCCGGTAATCCCCTGCAGAATCGCGAGGAAGGCTGTGATAGCGCCCGCGTAGTAGTAGGGGTAAGTGAACCAGATGATTCTTGACCTGTTCTGGCGTGTCAATGTGCTGGGCAGAGCGAAGTTGATTGTTCTCTGAGCTTTCGCAATAAGTGGAGAAACAAGAAAGCGCTTTTCAACCCATTCGTAAATTCTCTTAGTCCGAGTAGTCAAAGCGAGGCTCACTCACAATAGGCGTAGGTCTCCAGATTCGGCTGGGCTGCGGTAATTTTCCCGTCTTTGATCTCAAGAGGGATTAGCGGTGCGGCTCTAGGCGGTGGTCCGCTGATCACCTTTGCTCCAATATATTCAGTNNCCGTTCGGCATTACGTCCTTAACAATGTCGTAGGGGTCGAAGATGCCGTCATGGCACCTGCAGTAGAGGATGTCTTCGTTCGGGCGGTCCAGGTGCCATGTGGCTATGCAGCAGAGGTGAGTGCAAGCGCTCGCGAACGCGAGCAACCCATTATTCGCAGTTGTGCCTCGAAGTTTATTCTCATCAACACGGATCAGGATTGCGGGTATGCTTCCGCCCCAGAG
>PMBQ01000265.1 GCA_003152955.1 Candidatus Bathyarchaeota archaeon | reverse complement strand
CGAAAGGCTGCCATCTGATAGACCCCATATCAGTCCAGCTGGGGCTCTTCGTCCTGTCGTGAGGGCAAATCATTGCCGGCTTGCGCAGAGTATGCCAAGGTTGGAGAATTTTGGCTCCGCTTTTTTTCCGCATCCGCCAATCTTTGTGACGATTAGTAAATGGGACCGGTGAGCGGCGTCCCGCAGGTTGCTGGCTTGGGAACAGCTGTCTTTTTCGGCAAGCAGAATTGAGCTCGCTCCACAGGTGAGGTGCGTTCGCTCGACAGGGACGGACATGCGGAACACTGAAGGACGAGATGAATCACGAAACACGGATGAAGATTGCCGGCGCTGGGTACAAAAGATCTTGCCCTTCTTGGGCTCAGTTCAGGTACCTATGCTGCCTTGAAGACCGTGGAGAATAAAGCTCCACAAGTTAGAACGCCGGTCGAAGGACAATCAACTCTCGTTGTTAAGGCCACAGCCGGCAACGCAAAAGGTGAAACACTCATGAAAATCCGGATTTCGTACCTCCTCCTCATTGCCGTCCTGATCTTCTGCGGCTGCGCTTCAATTCCTCCAGAGGCACCGGAGCTGTCAGCGCAACTGGGCTCTNNTGCAGCGATGGAAGGGGCTCACTTTCGACTACTGGACAGCTATTTCAACGAAAAGCGGGCGAAGGTGGATGAATTCGTGCAGGAGACCTGGATCCCCA
Source organism: Candidatus Bathyarchaeota archaeon (assembly GCA_003152955.1). The sequence continues at coordinate 5,956 of PMBQ01000265.1, read as the reverse complement.
TCTTTGCCAAAGAATTCTTTGAAGACCAGGAGATGGCATCTATGTGGAATGAGGTGGTTGCTTCCGGTGATTCCAGGGATCGTCTTAGGTTCCTGACCATGATGGGTCCCAAGCTGCTGACTCTTTTCGATAACAAGAGGAAAGAGCTAATACGCCCTCTCGACCTCCTCGAACAGTCTATACAGGCCAAGATCAAAGCGGAGTATGAAGGAATGTACGCTGTGAACAATACACTCACGTCGTTCCTGTATTCAGCCTCGAAAGTTGAGGAAAACAGGAAACGCTATCTCGGAGTGGCTGGGGTGACGGACAGCGCGTTCGATAAAGCCGTGAAAGATACCGACAAGGCGGTAGAATTTCTCCTGAGTGCCGGCCCGAAGGCCGATCAGGTAACTGATCAGGTGGCCGGCTACAAACGACAGCTGGATTCCGTTTTGTCAACCATCAATAAGTAGGGGTCTCTATGCCGATCGATTGGGACAAGTTCAGTGCTAACCTTGATGGGCTCGCCAAGCAGGCTGAGACGCGGACTGACGAGCAGTTGGCCAGTCAAATATCCAGCGTTACTCGCTTGACGGACGAGGAAGTCAGAGCTATGTTTCCCGATCCATCTGATGTCCAAAAGCTGGGGGAGCTGATCTCAATTGTGAAGCAGGCCGATGCGAGGAATGATAGTGTCAACAAACTCGTAAATGGAATAGAGGAATTTGGAGGAATAGTTGTCAAGCTTCTTCAGAAGTTCCTCTGAGAAATGAATCGTGCTGAGCTTTGCCGTGCAGCGAAGGATATCCCCTTCATTGGAGACCCAATGAGAAGATACTCCCCGAAATAGAGTCACTGTCGCACTCAGGTACAAAGGTTCTGGTTTCCTTTGTTAGGGCGGAAAAAGGTTCCTGTTCGGACCTTTGACATTTGCTGAGCTGGAGACTATCTTTCTGCTGCGGCGATTGTGATGACGGAAAGGCTCTAGGCATGGCCCATTCTTCTGATGAGGATGGGCTTTGCTAGTTTTTGGGGATCCTTCGTTCCAGAAAAGGCCATGGACCAACGTATCCTCGACATTTATACTGATGGATCATGCCTTAGCCATCCACGGAGAGGCGGAATTGGGATCCGGTTTGTTTACGCCGATCCAGTCTCTGGGGAAGAAATCATCGTGGACTGTAAGACTGAAGGCCATAAGGGATCTACAATCAATCAAATGGAACTGGAGGCCTGCATCGTAGCACTTCAGGACGCCACGAGTCGTCGGTTAATGGATACTAGTGATAAGGTGATCATCCATACTGATTCGCTGTACGTATATGACAACTTCAACCGCGCCAAATTTCAATGGCCGAAATCGCAATGGCAACGCGTCGGTGGCGGCCCCGTTCTCAATGCCGATTCCTGGAAGAGGCTTCTTCGAGAAGTAAAGGATTCTGGGAAGCGCGTTGAGATCGCCTGGGTGAAAGGCCACGCGAAGAACCAACATAACAAGGCCGTTGATCGGCTGGCGAAGGAATCAGCACGCTCATCCTTGCTCCCGCCGCTACAATATGTGCAAGCAAGAAAGAAGAAATCTACTGAGGTAACAAGATCTGGAAGCATCGAAATGTTGGGACAGCGACTCAGTATCCGAATCGTTTCAGCAGAGTATTTGCATGAGCAGAAGCTCAACCGGTACCGGTATGAGGTTGTTTCGAAAACAAGCAGGTTCGTTAACAAAGTCGATTTCATTTGCTCCTCTGAACTTCTGAGGGCGGGGCATTCGTACTTGGTAAGGGTGAATCACGAGAGCAAGAATCCTTTGATTTGCCGGGTGTACAAGGAGATCGAAAGTATGAAGCCTGATGTTGATGAAACATCGCAGACAACAAATGTAGAAGGTCCAGACCTAGGCCAGTAGCATTTCAAACCAGACTACATGTTCTACCCACCCAGTTAATGATGGAGCGCATCCAAGACATATTATCCCAAATTGTCTCTTCCCGATCTTCCCCTCAGGCGCCAGAGAAAACAATCTCCTGAGGCTATTCAGGAGTTCATATGAAAACTCTTCTTTCTATTCTTCTATTGATTTCCGTGGTTGGCTGTTCTCAACACAAAGAGAAGACAGAAAAGAATTCCTTCTCCGAGCAAATGAAACACCGAAATAAGACATATAGCAAGACCGATGTCTTGCTTGCGATAAAACATCAGGTAAACGAGTCTGTAGTTAAGGCAATTTCAGATCGAATCAAGAGTGAGTTTAGAACTGTTCCTACCGGAGATGGGCACTATGGAGTACAGGTGGACACAAACTACGCCCTGACTATCAGGACAAGCATTCAAGACCTGAGCCACGAATACCAAATACCGCCGCCGATTATAGCCAGCATTCTGATTGACAAAGAACTATTGGAGTTGACTGAGACACTCCCAGATGCTGTGGGTGATGAAGTAGTTGAGAGGTTAACGCCGCCAGAAAAAGATGAAGACCCGGGATAGGTATTGATGATTGCTCCGTACCAATTCAGATTCAGGATGGGTTGCACTTGATCTTGGATGGGAACCTATTCATCGATGGTAAACAAATGAGAAAGGGAGATGAGAAACAACTGTCACTACTACACTTGGCCTTCTGTAAGGCTGCGTTGCATCTCGGTTCGGCGCAACGGAGAAGGATTCTTTTCCCGAACCTCCTTTTTGCCCAGTACTGAATTGTGAACATGAACGCCACGCCATGGCCATGATGGATGTAAGGCTAAGTACCTGATCAATCAACAGGAGGGTAGAGGTTTGACGAAGATGAAATTACTGTACCTTCTTATCGCCACGATGATTCTGTTTTGTTTCACATGGTTTGTTTGGCCCGCACGTTATCATTACCTACAAATGAAAATCGGTGACGATAATTACCCGGTTAGGATCAACCGATTTACGAACTCTACTCAAATGCTGTTGCTAGGGGGCTGGGTAGATCTCNNCGTAAACCAATTGAAAAGACGGCCCAAGTGATTCCTATGTCGGAACTCGGCAAGCTAGACGGAAGAGGTAACATGAACGGTTCTTCGTTCATGGTAAGTATGTACAATGGGACAGATTATGTGATAACTCACCTGGACATCAATCTGACGGTGAAAGAGGACGACGGCTCAACTCGCTTTTCGCGGAAGTATCAGATCTGGTGTACAAGGGCACAAAACAGGGGGCTTACCATGACCTCTTCCGAGTACTCTTGTGACCTAGGAGAGCACCTCGGAGGGTACTACTACAATCCCAAGTGCGAGTGGAGAATCCTAACTGCATACGGATACAAGGATTGAGAAGGACAGTTAGCCTTAACAACCTTTGCCACAACACCCTTTCTGTGTCTTGCACTCCCGACAGTTGTACCCTTTCAATCCGGGCTGACCTACCGGCCCCCTTGGAGTTCAAGATTCAGTAGAAGAAGATCATCATAAAGATCTGCCTTACAAGTTAGGGCCCATGGAAACACACTATCTTAAAGAGGAATATTGACGCAATATCGCGTCATTGGTTTGCGTGCTAGATAGTGAATGGTTCTCACTCCCTAAGATCAAGGAGTCTGTTTGGCACTCTCTAACATGTTCAAATCTAGGAGAACGATGTTGAGAAAGCGCGCAGAGACGCTTCTGCCGGCAGCTCAAATCGCCGGTGTTTCTGCCTATACTTCGCTCGTAGATAAGTTCCCCCAATTCAGTTCCGTATCAATTAGGGACTGGGACTTCCTTTTCCCTGTTGCTGCAGTTTTCGTTGCCACGATGAGCTTGGACTCACCAAAGATTAGTATTGAACTCAAGTCAGAGCTAAGTGCAATCTATGGGCGGGTTTTGGATAAGTGGTCAAAGGACTGGAATCGTGCATTCAAAGATTGTGGAGATTTCTTTTGGCGAACGGCTGACGCATTACAGCAATCCAACGATCCTGAATACATTGAATCGCCCAAGTACGGCATTTCCGATCCGCTGGGTACTTGGCTTGTTTGGAATCTTCTAGGCTTTACGCCCCAAACTCCCGATGAGAGGAAATTGATAAGAGCAGTTGGACTCTTAGCAACCGTGGACTTTATTGGTTGGTGGAATTGATGGGCTCGAACGCGACACAACGAACTCACAACACCCCAAGCAACTCGATCGTTCTCTTTGTAAAGTGTTTGCCCGTGATCATGCTAGGATATTTTCAATCACCGCATGCCATCGCCATTTCTAGAAAGTGTGGAGTACGGCACGGCGTGGCCACGCCAGAGATGCGGACCACGAATTGCAGGCTGGTTTGGATTTTCTTCCCGTGAAGATTCACTTCTTGACAGGGCACATAGCAGCTACCATGATTCCCCAACACAAAACGGAAAATGAGTGTGCAAGCCACACCTGATGCTGCAACAATTCGAAGAGTTCTCCTGGAGGTCATTCAACAATACCAGACCGCGGGGAATTGCAGCGACGAGCGCATTCTGATGCGGGATGAGCCCTTACTCTGCAGGTGCGTGGCTGATGCCAACATCTCTGCTACGCGTTTGATTCCACCTTGTCAGTATCGCGTTTTTTGAGTTGTTTCATGCGCGGTTGTCGAAATCGGCCTGTTTTNNGGGCCATCTACGTTCGAATGAACGGCATTTAATGGGCAAGTTCTCGCCACTGCAGCAGCCAACCTACACTTGCCAAGACATTTCAACGTCGGACCCATTCTCGAGGTTTCTCCGTATCTAGCAGGCCGTCGAAATTCGATCTGTGAGTGCAAGATAATTCACTCGAGCCCTTTTTTTCGGGCTGGTTGGGGAGGAGAATGTGTCCCCGGGCCCCAACTGCTGCCTTCTGGCGGCTCCCTGCGGGCTCATGTTGCCCGGTGAGCCCTGGGGGCGACTTGTATCAGCATACTGCTCCCATGAGGTTCTTCATCCGGGCCAGGTTGTAAACCGCTGTGGCGAAGGTGAACATCCACCCGCCCCGCTCGACTCCCTTGTGCCGATTCTTGCGCATGAGGCCCACACTTTTCAGCCAGCCGAAGATCTCTTCGACAAGCTTCCGTTTGTACTGGCTGATGCTGTAGCCCGGGTGGCGTATCGTACGGCCATCGATCGCACTGGAACGCCGGTCGGTGATGTTCTGTGCGACGTGCGGGGTGACGCCGCTGGAAGAACTAATACTGTCAATTGAGGAATGGAGGAGGGCGGAGCGGGAGCCGTAATCCTAGCGGGCTGGAGCCGGCGCCGGTCGCTACCCATCCAAGCAACAATCCAGTCAGCCTGTCGCCTGGAATTCTCACTCAGGAGTTCAGTCTCAAGGTTCATCGGTGAGGATTGCAGGAGTGCAGCGTCAAAGGACAGTCNNAGCCTCGACCGGCGGTTTTAGGTTCATGGCCGGTATCCGGGGGATGGACGGTGGCCTCCCACTATGCACGATGCTCCAACTCAATCGCAATGTCAAGGGGGGGAGGGTAGAGCCTTTTGCGAGCGTCAGGGGAGAGCGCTGCTTCCGCGGCTGCTTCGGGTTCATGCTTGCAGGACAGACAGCATCCAGCCTACCCGGGGGAGAAATCAGCTTCGCAATTCCTCTTCGCTCACCTCAAACCCTGCCCGCTTAAGAGCACGGCACGCCGCATTGATGGCGGCCGGGTCGAAGTTGTTGGGCGGAGGAGGTGTCTCGGGAATCTCCCGGCACATCCGCAATATCTCCTCCGATGTCGCCCCCAGCAGCTGCTCGCACGATTCGTAGATCCCGCCGGGCCCTTCTTCCAGCAGAATGTGCTGGAGGAGCACCGTTCGCAGCGTCCGCAGAATCCCCGTGGTCGGGGGAGGGACAAGAAGCGACACGAGAGCCGCGTGTTCGAGTCGCACGCGCCGCGCGGTCAGGAGGGGCTTCCCTCCCTTTGCCTCGACAATCGCGGGAAGCACATTCCTTTCCTCCATCTCAAAGTGCCGCAACAGACCGGCACGAAACTCATCGTAATGGGCCTGATCGGTATTCCCACC
>PMBQ01000396.1 GCA_003152955.1 Candidatus Bathyarchaeota archaeon | reverse complement strand
TCTTCCCACGAGTCTCCCCCAACGTTCCAAGTCTCCACGAGTGTACGGCACGACGATCGGTTTCCCAGTCGTTCCGGATGAAGCATGAAGACAGTATAGTTTGGTCTGAGGGACTGCGAGAATGCCCAGCGGGTAGTTGTCTCTCAGATCTGTCTTGACCGTAAATGGGACCCTCTCGAGATCCTCGAGGGTTCTGATGGATTCCGGTTTCACGCGGGCTTCGTCGAATCGCTTTCTAAACAAGGGCACGTTACGATAGGAATACTGGACTATCTTTCGGAGTCTGCCCAGCTGAATATTCTTCAGCTCTTTTGCCTTCAAGAGCTGGGCCTTGCGCTCAAACAAACTGATGCGCCCTGGTTTCGACCAGGCAATACAGAGAATAAATGACTTGTGAGAGTATCCAAACGGTGAGAGTACCCAAACGAACAGAGGGCATCCTGATTTGGACATACCTCGCCTTCCAGCGACAGATTCTTCGCTGATCCGTCAACTCGGAAACTACGATGGGGGAAGGCAATCCGCTTGTCACAGGCGAACTCCAAGATATCTTCTGATATCGGCCTTCCTTTCCGTCTGCGGATATCATCACCACATCGGAATGNNTTCGTGTCCGCGGGCGGATATCATCACCACATCGGAATGAACACATGGGAAAGTCTTGGAGGACTAGCTCGAAAACCGGGATGGTCAGGCTTGAAATCGTTGACGGTAAGAATGCCGCAAAAGCAAGAGAGTGAACTATCAGCTATGCTAATGGACAGCGACTCTATTTATGGCATGGATTCTGGGAGGCTCTCTTTGTCAGATCCAGATGGGATAGAGTTGCTAATCAGGTCCAAGTGGCCTTTGCGGGTAAACGGCATAACATGTGTCTCTACATCCGAACAACCTGTAGCGATGGCGAGCCACCCAGACGTAGAGGCGTCGGGCTTGACTGGTATAGAGAAAATTGCATATGAACCCGAGTGGAGCTTTTGAGAGCTTGAATATTTCTGCGATAGCTGCAGGACCACTAACGATTGAACCATCCGATCGAATGAGGTACATCTGTCCCTGCAGGTCTTCTTCGCTGAACCCGAACAGAAAACGAGCATTCGCGCTGAGTTGTTGGCTGGGAACATATTCAAAGCGCCGTGTGCGATCCAGAGCATGGAGGATGCGCGTAGCGGTGGCGCAGAAGTTGCATCTGCCGTCATAGATTAGATACGGCTTGCCAAAAGGATAACTTGACCCGAAAGGCTGAATCTTGGGCGTGGCGTATCCTCCGAACGATTGCGCTCGCATTATTTCTTTGATAGGCTCGATTCTAGAAAATCTGACGTCTTCATTGGTTGGGGGGTATATTGGTGAGTGAAAATGCATTCGCTGCAGTACGGCTTGCCACATTCAGCGCAGATAGCGAGGGGTCTCTTACCACTTCCGCACAAGCAGACTTCCGCACTCAACCTAATGTCGCCTTTCTGCGCAACTGTTCGCTTAACGGACAAAACGCTACCTATCCAATGGTGCTTAAGTTGTTTTATGTCGGATAGGCAGCTATGGGCCCCGTGGATTTGGAGTGAGTTGTAGACTCGTTGAGTCTGGTCAATGAAATCGCGTTACATCGGATCGAGGACGATTAGTTATGTTGCTTGGGACAGCGACGAATGTTGCCGCCATCGTTCTTGGATCAACACTCGGCCTCGTACTGAGGCGAAAGTTGCCTCGACGAATTACCACTATCTTGACTCAGGGGTTGGGGCTCGTGACTGCTCTTATCGGAATTAAGATGATGCTCGTAACCGAAAACGTCCTAGTCGTCCTTCTCAGCGTCATTGCAGGAGGAGTTTTGGGGGAGCTTATCCAAATCGAAAGCAGACTAGATACTTTCGGAGTCAGAATCGAGAAAAGGCTCAGCAGGCAACATGGAACATTCGCAAAGGCTTTCGTCACTTCCACCCTATTGTACTGTGTTGGCCCACTTGCGATACTGGGCGCATTACAAGATGGCTTGCGAGGTGACTTCACGCTCCTTCTAACGAAATCGGGACTTGACGGAATAGCGTCTGTGGCGTTCGCATCCACTCTTGGAATTGGTGTGCTCTTCTCTGCGCTTCCCGTTTTGGCGTACCAAGGCAGTCTTACGATCGGAGCCTCTTTGCTCGCGCCCTATCTGACAACATCAGTAGTCAACGAAATGACTGCGACAGGCGGGTTGCTTATACTTGGGATTGGGTTGAACATACTCCAAGTGACCAAGATCAAGGTGGGAAACATGCTACCTGCAATTCTCGTCGCAGCCATTCTCGTCGGGCTACTGTAGAATCCTACTGCTCCTGAATCCAGATTGNNTCTCGAGAGTCTAGGTGGCGAATTTGAGAATGAGTTTGCTCAGCCTCGCTCTAGAGACGCGTACTGAATTAGAGCCGATTGCTGGATCAACTCGCTAAGAATGGAGGTTGTGTGTGTCGAGATCTTCTTCATTACTCCTGACATTAGCTCACACAGTCAACGACATGTTCTCCAACCTGATTTCGGGGTTGCTGCCCATTTTCACGGTTGTCTTCAATCTCTCATACTTGTTGGCTGGTCTGGTTGCAATGATCTTCAGCGTGACGTCTTCGATGCTTCAGCCGTTGCTAGGTCGATGGTTCGATCGCACCCAGACGACATGGCTTCTTGAGGGAGGGCTGGCGTTGAACTGCATAGGAATGAGCTTAACGGGCATTTCACCGAACTATGTGATCCTACTCTTCTTGGTGGGCACGGCTGGACTCGGCACCGCCGCCTTTCACCCACCAGCTTTCTCGACAGTGGCACGGTCAAGCACGACAGCGAGAGGAGGTTCGCTGAGCATCTTCCTCTCCGGTGGAAACGCAGGATTCTTTTTGGGCCCGCTCGTGGCGGGCGGGTTGGTTTCCACCATGGGCTTGAATGGCACGTTGGTACTCTTGCCGATCGGCCTGTTGACGTCACTTCTACTCTTCAAAGTGCGCGCGGTGAAACAAGTTAGCCGGATAATCCCGGAATCAGGTCAACCATCGAACACGCGCCTGCTGGGGCTGCTTGCCACGATTGCGGCTCTCCGATCGACAACCATACAGGTGGCTGTGACATTTCTTCCACTTTACCTCGTGACTAGGGGGGAATCTCTCTTTCTCGCCACAGTGGTGGCGTCTGTCTGGCTTGGCACTGGCGTGTTGGGTCAGATTGCGGGTGGACATATCTCTGATCGAATAGGGAGGAGACCCGTGATCGTGTTCTCACTGTGGGTAGGAGGTGGGTTATTCTACGGCTTCCTTATGACTGGCGGGCTGCTCTCCGTTCTGTTCTTGGCTGCTTCGGGAGCTGTTCTGTATGGGAGCTGGNNGCTGGTCGGTGATTGTTGCTATGGCATCTGAAGCTGCGCCGAGCAATGTCGGAGCCGTTGGAGGGTTGATGCTGGGATTCTCTATCGGCGTTGGAGGATTAGCCGCCCTCGGATTCGGTGGAGTAGCAGACAGAGTGGGATTGAATTTCGCATTCTCTCTATTCGCGGCGTTCGCTCTTGTTGGAGGATTGTTCGCTTTAGCACTACCCAAGCATGTCGTGAGAACCGTCAGTTTGCCGTCAAGCGCATGACTGCTTGGAGTGCGACTGACTAGTCGAGAGTTACTTATGCAAGATGATGTGTCATCTCGCCAAGACCTTCGCAGCACTATTTGCTTTCGTATCCAATGGCATTGTTCTGTCGGCGCTGGTCTTCGTATTTGGACCCGTACTCGGAACTCTAATCAAGCTTGGGTTTGAGTACGTGGAATAGAACAAGACAAGATCGAACGTAAAATCAAGAAAGATGCAGGACAAGGGGCATACGAGATCGATGATTAATCTCTGAGGCCATGTCAACATGCTCTTCGAGATTTGCAATGTATGATTCATCCACAATCTCTTTTATCATCGTCGTCGTCCCGCGCATCAGAGGTGGTTGATGTGCCAGCTGCAGTCGGTCTGCTAGCCGTCGGTCTGATAATTCGAACGGTGTTGGGCGCAATCGTAGTCACAGCGGCAGTGCTGTTCCTTTGGAAGGCANNTCGCAGACGCTTACACTGAGAAACTCAAAGCGAAGTAGTTTAAACACGACGCTTAGATCGATCTTCCCATTTAGTGTGCGGGGCTCTCTTGCGCCTTGGTAAACACGTTGTTGCGCTCGGAGCCATCGCGTTTTGATTTACTCATCATTTTGATCTGTGTCGCCTCTGGTGAAGATGAAAACAAAATGTGGAGATAGTTGAACACTAGGAACAGATTTCGATTCGTCGTCACAGTTCTTGTGATAGTGTTGCTCGGGTACGTGGATTACAGTTTCAGCACTGCATTCTTGTCCTACAAACAGATGAGTTCAGTGGCCGACCAAGCAGCTAGTAAGAATATCCTCGCTGATCAGTTCACATGCACGGGACAGTTCTACGGGCAATTGGCAACTGCAGGCGCTTTTACATCTATCACAACAACTCAGATGTTCACGAACAAAATCTCAGGGCGGATAGCTGGGTTGTTGATCACGGTTGTGGTTATAGGGTTGTAGCTGTGGTTGTGCTGCTTCGCCGTAGATCGAAGGAAGGTTAGGCTAGGTGACCGAACCTGAAGCTCGCTATTGCCCTGCAATTTGTGCATGTTGCATAGCCATGCTCGTCCACGGTGAACTTCGCACGCGTCCCGCACGAATGGCATATCATCTCGTAACTTTTCAGTCGTCCGGAATCTGGGGCCTGTAGTCGCTGTTCCTTCTTCTCCGCGCGGTTCGCAGCAATTGTCGGAGCAATTTTCTGTTGTTCATTGAGTTTTCGAAGATACGCTGTTGGAATTTTGCGGGGCATGAGGTTTGACACGCTTGTGAGAACTATGTCCTATGCGCTCCTTAAGGCCCTTCCCATAGACACAGGAGTTTGTAAGATCTACACAGTTACGAGAATTGAGTTTTCAAAGTAATCCGAACGTTCAGGTCAGATAGAGCGCTCAGTTTCTTGAATGCTTCCGTGATTCTGTCGAAGAATGGCGTTTCAACTTGGGATCGGAAGCTAATGACCACGACAAGGTTTGAGAAGTAACTGATTACCCGAAACACTCTGACCTGAATTCACAGCCATGAACGCTGCGTTTCATGCCACTTTGTGATGCCCCGTTATCCCTGTAGTGATCAGACTCAGCCTATCAACCGTGAATCATTCTGGTCTCAGGACAGCTTTCCTGGTGATCTGCATCGAGCTGTTCTTGTGAGCACGGCAATACTCTTCGCAATCACTCGCCGTGCTCTGCTCGGTGTACCCGGAGGCGCAGATTTCACACAAATATACTCGCTTTCCAATATAGCTGATTTCCATTACCAACATATACCTCTCCAAGACTGAGTTGATACTTGGCTTTCAATGATTGACGCGAAGCCTAGACCAAGACCAGACTTAAACCGTCGATAAAACTCGTTCTCTTTTTGGGATGAGCATTCACTGAACTGTTTTCTCTTCTGTTGCCAGTAATCTGTTGACGTCCGACTCAGAAATATCCAGTTGTAATGATAGAAGCTGACTCGAAATGTTTGGGTTGTGACTCTTAGTCTCTAGCAGCACATCGTGTAGGTAGTCGTCATATGTCACAGCCTGCGCCCATTTTTCTTCAAATTGCTGCAGCAGGATTTGAGCCAGCCCTTCTGACTGGATTACGTAGCCTTCTCGTGTGGGCTCATTCTCGCCGGCGGCGCTTGACAGACCGAGCACCGTGTGTTTGCCGTCAACTATCATGTATCGAATGTCACTCACTATCAAACCGGGATGAAACCTCAAGTCGGCCCCCGCTTCTCTGTACTTGCTTGCGACTCCAATCCTATCTTGGGTCTTCGGCAGCAAGTATTGAATACTGACATTGCGGCTATTCGCATGACGTATCTGTTTGAAGATTCCGTCGACTTGGTCTCTCTGTTCTGGAGTCTGTGGAGATGATCCAGTTATGGATCCTTTGATCGATCTTATTGCGTTCTGCATCCCGAACTGGACAGAGTTGAAGTATTCTTGTCTTGAAACCATCTTTGCCGTAGTTGTCATTTGTCTGAGTAGAGCTTGTCTTCCCTGTGTCTCCCTTCTCCCGAGGATGAGCAACGCAAGCGTGGGAATAAGCAGGAGAAGTTCCACGGTAAGCAATATGAGGTTCAGATCTACAGCCAAGTTGCATTCCCTGCGTAAGCATCACCTCCATGGATTTAGAAGTTCCCTATGGAATCAGTGACGCGAATTCCAGTTTACTTCGTGCATATTTGTTTCTAGAAGCTTGAAAAATAACCGACGGTAATCTTGTCAGCCAGATTCATCTACACTGGGACCGATGTGTCCGATTTTGAGAAGTCCATTACTTTCTACAGGAAGACATTGGGGATGAAACTCCTCTTCGGATGAGAATCAAAGAGATTGAAGAGCGGGTCGCATGGTTGACGTCAAGGGGTTCAAAGCAAATCCTCGAACTCAACGGGTATCCAAGAAAAATCAAATACTGAAGCAAATCTGGATTGGACCATTTGGCGTTCGAAGTCAAAGATGGAGCCGCTGAATATAGAAAACTCTCAAAGAGGAATCTGGGAACAATTCCCCACTTCGAGGAAGGAGGATGGATTCTGGCCTACGCGAAAGACCTGAATGGAAACTGGATAGAGCTCGGATCACGGTTGAGAAAGAAGAGATGAGAACAAGAACGGGGGCTGCGGAACATTATTGACAGCCCTACCCAGATGTCGATTCACCACCATCTCTCTCTTCCCAAAGTGCTGCGAGCGTCAAAACTGAATCGTAGCGCTATTGTGTGCGCTCGTTCACTGCCACAGAAATGTACACCGGAGCGATCATAATTAGCGAATGCCATAACACCGCTTTTGTTAGTACTTGTATCCTTTGACTTCTTGTTCGTCGTGCGCTACACCGAGCCCTGATGCCATTCTCGTCTCAAAATTCATGTAGCTCGTCAGCACCACCAAGTCAAGGATCTCTGATTCGCTGATCCCAATACTACGTAGATCTTCCAAATCCCTCTCCGTAACCTTATCCGGCTCGATAGTGAGTTTCATTGCGTAATCAACCATGGCTCTCGTTCTAGGCGACATACCTTCCGGCAGTTTGGATTGTTTCAATGCTTGAAGTTGGTCGTCATCCTTCAAATAGAACCTCAAGGCTTCTGCATGATGCGTCGCGCAGTATAAGCAATGGTTGCGCGCCGAGATTAGTGTAGCAATAGTCTCCCGTTCGGCGCGACTCAAACCTGATTTCCCATACACCAACGTAGTATAGAGCTCGACGAAGAGCCTCAGTACACCAGGATTGAGACTCAGCGAACGCATTATGTTGGAAATCTTACCGCGCGTGCGCACGACCAGTTCGTATGCCCGCTTCAGCTCTCCTGTGGCATGGTCTTCCGAGATTACCTTAACCCAGGTCATGGTAGCTCGGCGTGATGCATATGTCCTTCATAAGACTTTGACCTACTCCTAACAAAACGATGTCGTTGAAACTTCCCGAAGTCGTCTGCATGCCACGCATTATCTGAAAGGAGCAAACGAACTCTTACGTGTCGTTCGCGTTGCTTGGATCCGGATTGCTTCAGTGCGGGACATTAGTGTTGTTCGGAGAAACTACAGAACGACGGATCAAATTGTGTTGCCAGCACCAGTGACCGCCTCGGATTCTTTCAATTCTATTGTGACCAAGAGCTACCCGACCCAACCTCCGAACTCGAAAGCATACCACATCATCAAACTGCCCGCCATCATGAAAATGCAATACGGAACGACAATCTTCAAGGATAGTCCTCTCCCTGCGATAAGCCATATCGGAAAAATGAAAGAAAAGTACCTCAGATACGATAGTTCAGGCGGACCCGAAAACAGTATGATCGAAAGATAACTTGCAGCGGAAAGAACACCAAGCCTCCAATCAACTTGAAAAGTCAATACAACAATAAACCCTACAATAGTTATCATAAAGAAATCAGTCGCCTCAAAGGGCACATTCCGTCCTGCAAAGAAGGGCAGCATTGTTCCTCTGATCCAGTCGATCTGGGTCCAAATGGTGGAGGTTTCGGAGAGTCTGAACGCCAGCCAGTTACCAGTAGCGCGGAACCCGTAATACAGCCAAGCAAAGAGTGCGGCTGAAGGAATTACAAAATTAAGAAGATCCCGAAAACGTCTTTGGCGAAGCAAGTCTATTGCTAACGGAAGACCTAGAAGCCCCCCGAAAGGTCTCGTGATGGTCGCTAACGCCAAAATGATGTTTGCGCGAGTAATTCTCTGCTTTCGATACTGCAGCCAGAAGAGCAATGAAAGAAACAGGAAGATGGATTCACCGTAAGCAAGGCTCGTAAAAACGAAGACCACCGGGAAGAAGAAGGCGATTAAGGTACAGGCTATGGCACTTTGCTTGTCCATATACTCTTCCGCCACACGCTGGAAAAGTGGAACAGACGCAATTCCAAAGATGAAAGAAGGGATAACCGCAGACAATGCTATGTCGTTAGACATCAGGTAAAAGAAGCGGATGATCAGAGGGTAGAATGGGAAGAAAGCAAACGATGCCAACCGTGTATACCCGAACTCAGCGATATTCATGTACCAGAGACTATCCCACCCCACTGAGAGATAGGAAAGCTCTGGACGAGTAGAAGCGTACAGGAGAATCGTCGTAGTGTAAAATCTGTCTGGCCCACCAAATCGAAAGAACAGATAGAGCACAGCTGCGATTTTGCAGGCGATGATTGATGCGGTAGTGTAGACGAACCTGTTGAACTTGCCTCGCTTCAGACTCTCAATAGTTGAGCTAACTCTCTTCTGCAGATCGTGATGAGATAAACTTGGGAATTTCAAGTTGCCCGGCACTCCAATTTACTTGAACTGGTAAGCATGAATAGACCGATTGAATGGTGAGTCCTAGTTGGGATGTGGATAACAGTCCAGTTTGCATCCCACGCTTGAGAGATGAATGTTTCGTTCCTAGGATGGCGCGTCGGTGATAGGTTCGAATCTCGCCTTAAAGAATCTGAGATGTTCTGGTTCGTAGACCATCCTTAGGCCGCTGATCTTCTGCCTCTCTCGGTATAGCTCAAGGACAGAATTAGCCACATAATCCATGTGAAGATTTGTGTATACACGTCTAGGAACAGTCAATCTCACTAGCTCTAGGGATGGGTAGATATTTTCGCCAGTCTCTTTGTCTCTTCCAGCAGATACGACACCTCTCTCCATTCCTCTCACACCAGAATTTACGTAGAGGGCTGCTGCTAGCGACTGTGCTGGAAATTGAGATTGCGGCATGCTATGTAGGAATCTCCTTGCGTCAAGGTATACCGCATGCGCACCAACGGGTTCGATTATTGGGACGCCGGATTCGGATAGTTTTTCCCCTAGGTATCTGACTTGGCCTATTCTACTGGCTAAATAGGCGTCATCAATTCCTTCTCTTAACCCGACCGCCACTGCTTCCATGTCTCTGCTGGACATCCCCCCATAGTCTTTCGATCCTACGTATTCTATTCCAAGATTTTCGCACATTTCAAATCTATCAGGGTCATTCAGGCCGATGAAACCACCCATATTCACGATAGCATCTTTCTTGGCGCTCATCACACATCCGTCGGAGTAGGAGCATATCTCAAGCAGTATCTCGGCGCATGATTTCTCAGAATAGCCAGGCTCTCTTTCTTTTATCAGGAAAGAGTTCTCCATAGCTCTGCAAACATCAAATATCACAGGTATCCCGTAATGCTTCGCAAGTTCTCTTACTTGCTTCAAGTTCTCAATCGATACAGGCTGTCCACCCTCCATGTTGACGTTCATTTCAACATTTATGAAAGGCACCTTCTCCACACCGACTTTGCGTATCAAGCTCTCCAGTTTTCTCAGGTCGACATTCCCCTTGAATGGGTAACGACTCAAAGGATCATGGGCTTCATCGATGGCGACGTCAACCAAGGTGCCGCCAGCAGCCTCGATATGGAACTTCGAAGTTGTGAAATACATCTGACGTGGCACATAATCTCCAGGCTTCACGAGAACTTTTCCGTACAGAATGTGCTCCGCCGCTCTACCTTGATTTGTCAGAACTACATACTTGTAGCCCATTACGTCTTGAACCGCTTTCTTAAACCTAAAACAACTTGCTCTGCCGGAGTAAGCTTCATCCGCCATCATCATGGCAGACCATTGATGTGTACTCATTGCTCCTGTTCCGGAATCTGTCAACAAATCGATGTACACATCTTCCGACTTCAGGTTGAAAGTATTGTAGCCTGCTTCCCTAATCGCCCTCTCTCGTTCCTCTCTCTTCAGCAGCTTGATAGGCTCAACAACTTTGATTCGGTAAGGTTCAGCTGAGACGATTGACCTTCGGTCGGGCATGACATACCGCTTTTTTGTTCGTTCTTGTTGGAACTTATGAGTTACGTCATTTTCAAGACAAAATGAGACTTATCTGTTTCAATCGGTACTTTCTTGTCATGAAAGTCGCAGCGAAAGTCAGAGAGTTTGTCAAGAATAGACCCTTCATCTCTGAGGCCCTTGAGAACAACATCGTCAACATGAGTGAACTGGCCAGGATTATCGAAAAGGAGCTGAAGACTCAAAGTGTCCAAGCAACAAAGGCGGCCATTAGAAGATACGCTGTTGTTTTGAGAAAGAGCAGGCGCAGAAGAGAGGAAGCTGTCCTGCGCTTGCTTCAGACAAGTAAGTTAATGGTTCTGGATAATCTCTCAATAGTCGTGACCAACAGAGATTTTGAGATCACTAACAAACTCAAAATCAAACTCAGTGACCTGCATTATGTGTACCTCGTGGACAACAACGCGCTCAAAGAAGTGCGGGCAAAAGTAAGGCAAAACTTGTGCCAAGTTCACGAAGATTGTACAGCTCTGATAGTGAACTCACCAGAGCAAATGGAAACAACGCCAGGAGTCGTTTCATACTTGACATCTCTGCTGTCAGCACAAGATGTCCATTCACTGGCCTTCGCGTCATGCTACACTGAAACAACAATTGTCGTCGAGAGAACAGATGCGCTGACGAGTTACGAGATCATGTCTAAAGTAATCGGGTGAATAATCCCGTTTAGATTGGTCAGCCTTCATCTGAAATCTCAACTTGTGTGTCTGGTATTTTGGCGCGAATCTCGTAGGCTAAATTGCCATCCGCAAGTCTAGCTCGTACCTCAAACATGTCACAAAACCGCTATCGCACCACCTACTATGATTGCAACCAACTTGGCTGCAGCACAGGTGAGATGAGGAATTGGAGATATCGCGAGTTCCTCGGCCTTCCTATTTTTGGGAAGGCATAACCACACCCATTTGTGAAAGAACTAAAATCTCTCTATGCCTCTTACAGAGAATATTGCAGTGGTGCAGACTATGATCGGTAGAGAGAGCAGCGTGAAAGCTTGTGTGCTTGTCAGAGCTCGACCAGGACAACACTACCGAGTTGCTGAGACAATAGCTTCGTTCGAAGGCGTCAAGTCCGCGTTTGCGGTCATGGGCAGCGCAGATGTTGTAGCGAGAATTGAGGTAAAGAGTATGAAGGATCTCACCGCGCTCGGGACCCAAATGGGGAACCTTCCGGATGTCGTCACTACTGAGACATTGGTGGCTGCTGTGGGGGAATGATAAGAAACGATGAAAGCGGTAATGCTGTTTAGAAGTGGTGGCAGAGTGTCCAAGGCCACGGATATCGCAGAGAAACTGAGAACTCTGGAATTCGTCACCGAGGCTTACGCTGTTTTCGGCAGATTCGACATCGTTGCCTTTCTGGAAGGCAGAGACGTGAAGGATCTCTTCAAATCAGTTTCCGAGGCGACTCAGCTCGAGGGAATCATGAGTTCAGAGAGTTTCATAGAGGTTGTAGTAGACCAAGAATCACCCGAATACGGGAAATGGCCTTTCCCAAGCTGATCTGAAGAACTCATGACAGATCGATCTTTGGAACATCCAGAATGCTGTTAGCACAAAATGGAATCCAGACCTCATATGATTGTCATTTTGCCGTTGAGGCCCTAGTGCGTTCGAGTGACTGGTCTCTTCCTAGTGGTGCTGCGAGCGATTAATCCACATGCAATGAGCGTGAAGATGAGCAAGACAGGTAGGCCTACTGGAAATTCTGGGATGCTGCTGGAACCTCCGATCGTGACTGAATGTGTGCTATGTGGATATGTTACCGTAAGAGAGTAATGGGTTGAATTGTTCGTGAGAAGAATTGAGATGGGTGGGGTGTGCCCGTTATCGATCAACACAACTGGAACACCATTAATGAGACTCTTCACGAATACTATAGTAGTCGAACCAATGGTACCGCTGGGGCCGCTGGCTGTGAAGTTAATCAGTTTCTTCTGAGAATCAAACTGCAGATTCGATATTGTAGAGTTGCTTGAAATCTGAAGATATGTTTTTGTGACAGCACTCAAACCAGATTCTGTTGAAGACATTGTGAGGCTCGTAACAGTTGTTATCACGGTAACGGTCATCGTTACGGACTGACTACTTCGAGTCATCGAACTCGTGGTTGAAGTCACAACAGGCGCGGACACTGTGAAGTTCATGCAACCAGAGGATATGTTCGGACTGTTGCTAATGTAAGCGAATGCGGAGTACGTGCCTGGACCAACGTATACGAGATAGGCTACGCCAAGCCTCATGCCAATACTGAAGGAGCTACCTGTGCGTTCCGTTGATCCCTCAATATTAAACAAGTATTGTGAGATATTGCAACCAGAACTACGGTAGAGGTTGACAGCGACCTCTTGCGAAATGCCCGCCTTAGGCGTTATCGTTCCTTGAAATTCAACAAGATCACCGTACGTGGGGTTCGGTGGATTCAATGTCAAAGTAATCGTAGCGGTCGCATACGTTGGCAAGATTGCTACTGCTCCTCCAAATGATAACACAACAATTGAAAGAAAAACCACAGCTCCAATTCTCATAAAAGGCCACATGAGCTAATCCGAAAATCATCTGGATAAAACGTTCCGTATAAGCGTGAGGGCGACTGCATCATGGTCCAGTAGGAATATTCCTATTCTCTGAAGCGCATCATCTCACAACGACGTAGTAGCCCTCGGGCGGTTCGTGCTGCTGGCCGGACTTCTCGCAGGCGACAAGTGCTTCATGTGCGAATGGCAGTGGGTAGTTCTGGCGGTTAAGTGCGCGGGCATCATCAAGTAGTTTGAGAAACTAGGACATGTCTGCAACTACCGGTGAGTGGACCGTTTTTTCGGAGCAAGCGTCGAGACATTCCCATGGAAGAACCATAGAGGACGCTATGAATACCAGAGACATAATGGGAGAGAACGCTCTGAGGTTCTATGCCCCTTGCCATCAAGGTTCCGACGGCGCCAGAGGCACAGCTACAAGTTCGAAGGCAAGTATCACTCGTCTTTGAATATCCTGTTTCTTGTTTCTGGAAGCACCTCATCAATCTTGTGCGACAAAATAGCGAGGGCCAAGATTGAAAATCAGTTCACGGTACAGGACAGTGTATTTTTATCGGGCGATGATGGGCGGCTTTGCTGTGGGGAACGTTTGCAATGGTTGGATACGAAGCGATTGCAATAGTTGCAGTTCTAGCCGTCATTTTCCTGTGGGGCCCACAGAAACTTCCCGAGATGGCGAGGTCGTTTGGCCAGGCAAAAAGGGAGTTTGACAAGGCGTACAAACAGGCCACATCACTGGCGGATCCAAGCTCTCTCCTCAATCCAGATACTAGCCCATCAGTCACGCAACCTACCCAAACCACTCAACCAACTCAATCTCCCCAGGATCCGATCCTGGTCGCTGCGAAGAGCCTTGGCATAAGCACTGAAGGAAAGACGAAAGGTGAGATTGCCAAAGAGATTGCTGACAAAAGTGTCAAGAGCAGCGCGCAGCCAACTGAGAAAGGAACATCAACACCTGTCGCCGGGACACCTTGACCCGTCGTCTCGTGTGAGTCAGACCAGCAACAACACAGAGGCACCTGACTGGGATTCGTTGAAAAATCCCGGGCATCAACAGGATTCAATAAGACTTAGCAGACTGACGATCGACCCAGTTGATCTTTCACAGGATTGGGTCTAGTGCACTTGTAGGACTTGATTATGAGCGGACCCCAATTTCCTTGCTCCATTGTGGAAGCAATGGTCGATCTTCGTAGTCCCTCTCCGGATTTCCGGTTCGCTGCCAGTCGCTGTAGTAATCACGTCCGTAGTCAAGGATACGTGTCTCGACGCCATGCTCAGCACCGCCTTCTATACGCCTGTACTCGATCACAACATCAGCGAAGCGCTTCACCATCGCTATCTTCTTCACATCATGCATGTCTTCAGTTACAAGAAAGAATGCGGTTTGCTTGCTTTCCCGAATCCTCGTGAGAAGCCTGGATAGAAACGGAAAGACTGCCGATTCACTTGAAGCTGAAAGTGTGCTATCGAGGAAGTCGCCTAGCAGAAGCCTGACTGAACTTTTGTCAGCCATCTTCTCGAAGTTTATGCTCAGGTCAGTGAGATGAGTTGGAGCGATGACTACTGGATCACTTCCGTTCTGAACATCCGCGGCGTCGAGAAATGTTGCCCAGATGATTTTCTGGTGACGCGTGCCCAGCGAAAGGGGTGATGTTGGTCCCAGAGCGAGGAGTATTTGTCTAATTCTCAGATCGCGCGTTGCGCACAAGGCTTCTTTGAGAACGTTGGATGCGGAGACATTTCCGGTTATTGTTCCAATTATGATTCGAGCGCGTTGATGGAGAGTAAGCAACGCATTCGAATGTATGTTTGAGTGAACGTGGTGTGGTTCGAGTGAGAAAGACATATCGGGATCAGATATATTGATGTTCCACATATGGTATATTAATGTTTCACGCGTCTACCAGGCCATGCATCTTCACGTTATCGCGTTGGCGACGGCATCGAAACAACCGTCGACGACATTCAAAACCGTGAAAGCGGAATCGTTCTTGGCAAAACCACAATGACCGGCATATATCATTAGGATAGAATGGCTCATGGGATACTATGCCGTGACTGAGTCGGAAATCAAAAACATGTTTCCGATGACCAGTCGCCCAAACTCATTCTATGATTTTGACTACTGCTGCTGGAGCGCGGAAGTTGGCCTTTTGATGTGCTCCGTCGCAGAACGGTTTGTTCTGTGATTGACCACATCTACAGAGAGCGGTCGAAACAGTTTCGCCAACCATAACAAGGCACGGTCCGTTCTCGTTAGCATTCACAGTTACTTTCGGCATATGCAGGTCATTCGAATCACGCGTTACGCTTCGAGCGGGCTAAAAGCATTGCTTCCTTGAACTGAACAAGCTGCAACGGAATGCTAGCGGCTATGTTCAAACTGCCACTGGTGTTTCCGCCTCCACGTCGGCCTTGACTATGCTAGCATTCTTCCCGGGCGCCTTCACTTCGGTCTGCACAAAGGAGATGTGCGGGTTCCGCGATGCAACGCAACCCCTAATGGATCTTGGAGCGCAGGTCGTCGGCATAGACGTGAACGACCCCTTCACCAACAAGGCCTTCTCCGAAACACACGCGCTCCCGTTCCTCATCCTGAGCGATTACAAGAGAGATGTAATCCAGAAGTATGATCTATCTCACGAGAACTTTGCTGGTCTGGCTGGCTACACTGGCCACGAGATCAGTATTCATTCTGGATGAAGTAGGCGTGGTCCGCTACAAGTGGATTTCAGAGGACCCGGGCAAAGAACCTGATTTGGAATAAATCATAACACAACTGAGCGAACTAGTGGTCAAATAGCCCGGATCCTACCCCGACTGGATGACAAGCAATGTGATCAACGTTGTCGACCTGAGCTTCTTCTTACAGGCAAAGCCCGAACAATTATATACTGACCGAGGGCTGCGTCGAAGCCATGTCAAGTAATCCGTTGATTCAGCAAGTTCTTGAAAAATACAAGCCGGTCTGGGGACTTGACCACGCCTCAGCACTCCTCAACTGGGATGTTGAAACATACATGCCCGTTGACGCTTCGAAGCCAAGAGGTTACGCTCTAGCGCAACTGGCCTTGATTAAGCAGGAGCGAATAGTTGAGGCGGCGGGTCTTCTCTCGAAGGCCGAAGAACTTGCCGGGTTGAGTGATTATGAGAAGGGGGTTCTGCGTGTCGCAAAGAGAGATGTGGATTACTATACGAAGATACCGCCCAAACTGCTTGAGGATTTGGAGAGAACGAGCAAAGAAGCCACAGTCGCCTGGCGAAATGCTAGGAAGAAATCGGAGTTTACGTTGTTCAAGCCGTGGTTAGAGAAGATCGTGGATCTGAAGAAACAGGAAGCTGCGAAATTAGGCTACCAGGGGCATCCGTACAATGCACTGCTGAACAAATACGAAGAGGAGCTCACGGTCGCCGACGTCGACAAGGCATTTTCGCAATTAATTCCAAACTTGAAACGGATTCTGAGTCAGGTTTTGGCTGAAGGAAAATTCCTGCCGAAGCACCCGTTGGAACAAATTAGGTACGATGAAGAAGCCATGAAATTGGTTAATGCGGAAGTTCTCAAAATACTGGGCATGCCTGACAAAACGTTCCGGATGGATGTTTCCACTCATCCCTTCACGACTGGAATCGCGATTGAAGATGTCCGAGTGACCACTCGATATGAGGGTGCGGACTTCAGGGAAACCATGTTCTCGCTTGTGCATGAATGTGGGCATGCGTTGTATGAGTTACAGATCGATCCAGCGTTCGAGTATACGCCTCTAGCCAGAGTAACATCCTTAGCAGTTCACGAATCACAATCTAGGTTTTGGGAGAACGTGATCGGGAGAAGCAGAGCGTTCGTGAAACTGGTCTATCCAATCTTGAAGAAGAACCTTCCATTCGTGTCAGGTTATTCAGAGGAAGATGTGTACGAGTACTTCAATCTCGTAAGGCCCAGCCCCATCAGGGTCGCAGCAGATGAGCTCACCTACAATTTCCACATAGTCCTTCGATACGAGACAGAGAAGAGACTGGTAGGCGGGGACGTGGCAGTTTCAGAGCTTCCATCATTTTGGAGCGACCGGATGGAGGAGTATGTTGGTGTAAGGCCTAAGGATGATGGGGAGGGTGTCTTGCAGGATATTCATTGGAGTGGCGGAGATCTCGGCTACTTCCCAACGTACTCGCTGGGCAATATCATATCCGGAATGCTACTTCAACAGATCCTGAAGGACATGGACCTAGACAGTGTGGTGGCGGATGGGGAGCTGAGCACAGTCAAGACGTGGCTCAAGGAGCACATACACAGGTGGGGATCAACATACTCACCTAAGGAGCTGCAGAGAAAACTGTTCGGAGATGCGTACAACCCCGAACCATTCATCAAATACCTAGAACATAAGTATCTCACCTAGAGGAACTAACGCAGCATCGGAGTTGCTTCTTGGTTGGAATGTCCTTCTTGCGGTAAACCGGTTGATGTGGAAGCAAAGTTCTGCACAAACTGCGGAGCGAAGCTCGATTCAGTTCAAAAGCCTATGACACCATCAACAGCCACATCGCCGTCTGGTCAGTCGGTATTCTCGGGTAAAGAGTACATTATCGAACAGAAGATCGCGGCCATGCGCGACACTTTCGGGATTAAGGATCGCAACGGAAACCTCCTAGCGTATGGGAAAAGAAAGATTGTTAGCTGGGGACCGCAATTTTGGTTTGAAACACCTGACGGCACGAGAGTCGGCGAGATGCGTGGCAAGGTGCTGGCGGTTCGACCAACATTCGAAATTTACGACCTGCAAGGCCTCGTTGGCATCGTCAAGAAGAAAGTCATGAAGCTGCTGGGTTCGGAATGGTGGCTCGAAGACAGCTCGGGTAACGAGATTGGAAGAATCAAGGGGAACATTACCGAGCATGACTTCTCAGTTCGATCTCCATCTGGCTCTGAGATCGCACAGGTACACAAGAAATGGGTCAGCCTCCGAGACGCTTATGGAATTGATGTAACGAGTGAAGAGATCTCACCTTACGTCATTGTAGCCTACGTCATAGCGATGGACCACGCCGAATGGAAGGCGGGGAAGGGCTTCGCCTTAGGAGCCGGAGGCATAGGCCTCGGCAGCACGATGGGCGATTTCGGAAGAACCTAAGCCCCAAACTGGCAAAGCCCGTGCACACCTAGAAGTATCTAGAGCTCTCATGCGGGAGTGAACTCGGCAGCCGCCACGGAATGGTGCTCTCCGACGGAAGCCAATGAATCGCTCCAACGAATTTTCTACCCTAACAGTGTCGTTATCATCGGCGTCTCGGAACGACCGGAAAACCTAGCGTGCATGATAATTGATAACCTACACAATTTTGGTTACAAGGGCAAAGTGTTCGCGGTCGGAAGAACGAAAGGGATTGTTCAGGGCATTCCAATAGCGTCCTCACTGGACGATATACCTGACGGGTTGGATTTGGCGGTGATCCTCACCCCAGCAGCCACAGTGCCAGATTTGATGGAATCTTGCGCTCGAAAGGGCATTCGAAGCGTTGTCATCGAGTCTGGGGGTTTCAGCGAGTTCTCTGAGGAGGGGCGAGAGTTGGAGCAGAGGCTTCTGGAGATTGCTGGGCGTTGGGGAATGCGTTTTGTGGGGCCGAACTGCATCAGCGTTGTCAATCAGGAGATTGGACTGTGTCTACCATTTGCGTCCATTTCCCCGACCACCGCGAGACTTGGTCCGGCGTCGGTCATATCGCAGAGTGGTGGAGTTTCGGTGACATATTTGGATCTACTTAGCACAGCCGGCGTGGGAGTGAATAAGGCGGTCAGCATGGGCAACAAGACCGACCTGAACGAGGTGGATTATCTCGCGTACCTCCTGCAGGATCCTGGAACAAAGATCGTCTGCATGTACCTCGAATCAGTAAGTGACGGACGAGAGNNCATAGCTCGCTCCTCCACGAAACCCATCATCGTCCACAAGGCCAATCGAGGGCGGTCGAGCCAGCGCGTAGCATTCTCTCACACGGCTGCACTAGCGGACGATGATCAGGTCGTGAGCGCAGCCTTTCGCCAAGCAGGAATCATACGAGCGAAAGACTTTGGTGATGCAGTGGCCATCGCACAGGGACTAACCCTCCCACCAGTCCGAGGGAATAATCTGGTCGTGATCTCGCGTTCGGGTGGTCACTCAGTCGTTGCTGCGGATGCGGCTGAACGATTCGGGTTCCGATTGGCCCCCCTACCCGACGATTTCATCGAGCACGTTCGTGGGTTTATCCGAACCGACGTGATTGCTTTGAATAATCCCATTGATCTCGGACTCATCTTTGACTTTGATCTTTACGGACGAATTGTCGAAGAATGCCTGCGCATCATTTCGCCCGACGCAGTCCTTCTGGTGAACACTTACAGTTTGAACGAGGCTGAGGGAGCGCATCGTCTAGCGCGACGTGTCGAAGAGATCACGAAGGAGTCCGGGCGTCCGATCGCTTTCTGCGTTTACTCTCAAGGCGACGAGAAACAGACGACCCAAAAGCAAACTGGCCTGCCTATCTTCGCCGAGATCGATGACGCCCTGCGTGGGTTAGCTGCATCGCGAGATTGGAACCGCTGGCGAACCAGTCACACTGACGCAACTTCTCGCACTGCACCTGCATGCCGCCCTGAAGGAGCGGAACAATTGTTGGCGAGATCGGGAGTGCTTACAGCAGATCAAGCTCTCGCCCTCTGCCAAACCTATGGGATTCCCGTTGCGCCTTTCGAGGTCGTTGACGATTTGGATGGGGCTATGAAGGCTGCGGGTCGGCTTGGATATCCAGTGGCAATGAAAGCGCTTGCGACGCAACTCGTCCACAAGTCGGACGTAGGTGGTGTGGTTTTGGGGTTGGCGGATGCGAGCGCGGTGAAACGGGAGGCTGCTGCGATG
>PMBQ01000143.1 GCA_003152955.1 Candidatus Bathyarchaeota archaeon | reverse complement strand
CTTTTGTCTTGCCGCATCGAGTCGTGCAAGGAGGTCCGGCAATTCCTCAGGGACGTGGCCGACTCGATCATAGTAGCTAAACGCATCCTGTGCCATCGAAAATGCTTCCGCTAGATCATCCCCCCGCTTCAGGCTATATGCTGCTAGCCTTCTCTGGCTCGCCGCAATCACGTCACTTCGGCTCGCCTTGCGTGCATACATAAGTGCCTGGGAGTAACAATGGTTGGCTTGCTGGTCGTCACCTTGGATCTCAGCAAGTCGCCCCAGATTGTACAATGCAGCAGCCCTTCCCTCCGGATCATCCATTGCTTCTGCCAGCGACTTGCGCCTAGTTTGGTAGTCGAATGCAGCTTGTAGGTCATTTTGGCCCTGCGCGAGAATCCCAAGCTCACCCAGTACTTTACCTAGGTTATCCCAACCTGGAATACGTTCAAACCTCGCTAGCGATTTCTCGAAGTATTCTGCAGCGAGTGCATGATTCCCTTGCTGTCGCGCTATCATTCCAAGGTACCGGTTCGCTGTTCCTACACCTGCCCAATTACCGAAATCTTCATATTGTCTCAGCCCTTCCAAGACAAGGGAGCGTGCCTTTTCGACCAGTGCTTCATCGCAATGTCCGTTCTGCGTATTCCGCCCGTTCTCCGTAATGTAGGCGAAGCCGAGAACAGTAACTTTCACGTCCACTTCAGCTTCTCTATCTCCAACCGCTTCCGCACACTTGAGTACCCAATTTCCCAGCTTGACGTAGTCGGTCAAGTCTCCTCTCACGCTTAGATAATAGTCTATCGCCCTCCATATGGTTATTGCGCGTTGCTTCTCACCGACATCCGATTGTTGGCTACACCACTCGACTGTCTTGAGAAGCGTTGAGTATTGCTTGTCGAGTATTAGATATCCCTGCCAGTTCTTCGGGCCGCCATATGATCGGGTGTAATTCTCGGCCCACTGCGCCATGCGAGAGCGCAGTGGCTGGCTGTACTCGGCGCTAGTCTCCAGCTTCCTTTCGGCAAATCCCTTAGTTATGGAGTGCAATCCATAATGGACTATGCCATCGACGTCACTGGTCTCAAGCAGGAATAAGTCGCCAAGTTTGGAGAGACCCTTGACTAGATCGTCCCCGTCCAGCCCGCTGACAGTCTTCACATCTGCCACCGATGGCGGGCTCTGAAACATCGCAATACCCATCAACGCGGGCCTGGCCGGTGGGAACCTATCCAGTGCATCCCATGAAGGCTGTAGGTGCGCGTCGTCAGAATCAACGCTCTCTAATACCGATTTGAGAGGGACACCAGCCCTTATTTGGCCGACTCTAACCCGTATCGTGTAAGGATCGCCCTCTGTGAGATCACATAGTTGCCTGAGAAGGATCCGCGTGCTCTGGTCTTGCTCTAATGCAGGGCTCAGGCGTTTAACTTCGCTGTGCGCCAAAGCAAGGCGATCGGCCGGCTCCATTTTTCCCAGTGAGACGATCCAACTATCACTTTGCAGCAGTTTCTTGCGACTAGTAATGATTGCTCTGCTAATTGGAGCTGGGATTCTCTTCAGAAAACGTTCAACATCCGCATCCGACACAGTGTCGATGTTATCGACAATAATCAGGCATTTCTTGGTCTGAAGCAGTCTCACCGCCTCGATCTGTCTGTCTCCTTCGGAAAGCGAAGTTAACGTGGGCTGCTCCAATACACGTCCTATTGTGTTAAGAAGTTCACCAAGGGTCAACTGACCATCATGGTCCTCTGTCCAGATAATCGCATCGAATTTTGGCTGCTCCTCTGACAATGCCGTGGATCTGTCTCGAAGCATCCACGCCACTTCTCGGGCAAGTGCCGTCTTTCCTATCCCTGCAGGACCTTGAATGAGGACCAGAGGCAGATTCGTCTGCGTCAGGCCCTCCAAAACGCGGGCCTTGTCTGGCTTGCGCCCAACAAACTGCCCTCTCGCGGGCAGGTTGGACATCACTGTCGCCACTGAAGTAGACTCAGGAGACGCGACCTCTGATCGATGACGGTGTTCCCCATGCAAGACTGGAAGTATGGTAAACACCACAATTAACAGCGCGGCAACAACAAGGGCGACGTAGAACGGCCATGACGGGAGATCTGGCGAGATACGCTGAGTGATCACGTTTATGAGACCACTGACAAAAATACCCAAGAGGACAAGTAGGACGGAACTGATGAGCACCCAACGTGTCGAGGTTGTGAGCTTCATGTATTGCCGTTCCTTGACAAGGCTTGGCTGGAGGAGTCAAACGGAGTAGGATCAGCACCTTGAACGCTTCTGATTCTGCTACTCCACAGATATTGCAGCAACCTAGATGGTGTGACAAGTAGGCGTAGTCGCATCATCGACTCCCTCGAAAGAACTCGGTTCCCGTCGGCCTAACGAGTTTTATGGGACTACCACGCCATACAATTCGTACTGCCCGTTGCGACAGCGGAGCCCAACCCTGAATGAAATGCGTATTGATGCCCGACTCGACTCAATGGCATGAACAGGCTGTAGTTCGAAATCGTCGCTGATCGAAAGCAGATAGCTCCCTAACCTCTCAAGAGAGACAACTCGATGCTTTGATGACTGGCGGAAACGAGCTAGGCTTGTTGTCATAGCAAGAAATGACAACGATCAGGCTGACAGAAGCCGCCGCTCGATATGAGCCCCCAGACCCCGAAGTTTGTCTTCGAGAGACTCGAAACCCTGGTCGATTTGCTCAACGTTGTCGATTTCGCTAGTACCTGTCGCACACAACGTCGCTAGCACGAGCGCCATCCCAGCCCGGATATCCGGACTTACAAGTCGACTACCATGCAGACGTGATGGTCCGACNNAGCCGGCTATCGAACATCTTGTCATGAATCAGGACTGAGCCATTCGCTTGGGTGGCCACAACAAGAGCTACACTCAACAGATCGGCAGGAAATCCAGGCCAAGGTGCGTTTTCAATCTTGGGTATAGCCCCACCCAAATCATCTCGGATAACCAGATCCTGGTGGTCTTCTATGACGAGCGTGTCGCCCTGATAATGCATGCGGACGCCAAGACACTCCTGGAATACCGAATCAACCATGCTCAGGTGCTGGCGATTCACATCCCTTAT
>PMBQ01000149.1 GCA_003152955.1 Candidatus Bathyarchaeota archaeon | reverse complement strand
AAGACCGGTTCGGCTGTGATCAACAGGGATAGGTGCATCGCTTGGCGGGGAGGCGTATGCTTAGTCTGCTACGAGGTCTGCCCAGTTACCGGAGCGATTTCACTGGAACGTGAAAACCGACCGATCTTCAATGCTGATGTCTGCGTTGGGTGCGGAAGATGCGTCTACGCATGCCCAGCCCAACCCAAAGCACTCACTCTCACCTCAAATGGTGAAAAAAGACCGCGCGTAGGATGAGGTGATGTAGATGCAGGAGCCAAATCGACCCACAGGATTGAAAACTAGGATTCGAACGATCCGGTGGGCCAGCCAACTCGCCTTCCTCGCCGTCTGGATATTTCTCATAACCGGCACCGTCTGCACCGCGATACTCGGCCGAGGCTTCGCAGTCGCCGAACCATTAGGCGTTCTTCAACTCATCCTAGCTCAAGGTGCAGCGTTTTCCGGCCTAGGCCTGTCACTCCTCCTAGGCTTTGCCGTGTTCGTTGGAGCAACTCTGCTTCTTGGGCGAGCTTTCTGCGCATGGTCCTGTCCTCTCGGAACAACCATAGACCTCGTCGACAAGGCTCTTCAGAAGTTGAAGTTCAAACCGTTCTTCACCCGCCGAAACCCCGGAAAGAACAATTCATCGAGCCTCGTTAGAAATGGAACCAACAAATACGCCGTCCTAGCATCAGCCCTAGTGGGATCGGTGCTGCTCAGGTCCCCGGTTTGGTGCTCACTCTGCCCAATCGGAACCCTATGCAGGGGTGCAATTGCCGGAGCGGAATTGTCCATCGGAGCGCAACTAGTTACCGTGCCGGCGGTGGGAGCCATGAGCCTAGGCGAGAAACGGTTCTGGTGCAGATACCTATGTCCCGTGGGCGGGCTCCTAACGATCGTGAGTCGCTTCAACCCATTCCTGAAGCCAAAGATTCAACATGATGCTGCCCACCGGAACTGCGGTGCATGTGCAACCATCTGTCCCGAAGGAATCAACATTTGCAACGAGAGAACATTCGCCAGATGCACAAAATGCTTCGACTGCTATGCCAAATGCCCCTTCGGAGTAGTGCACATAGGCCTCTCCTAGCCTCTAGGCGCTGACATCCACATGTCAGCGTTTTCGCAATGGGCCAGCGATCATTGAGGCTGGGAAGATTAGCTCCGGTTCTGTGTTAACGAGTGCGGTGTGGGGGGTGGTCGCTGACTTTGAGCTCACGACTTTGTGAAGAGTACTCGAGTCGGTAACTTGCAAGTCGCTTCGCAACTGAGTCGCGTCAGGGCTTAGATAGTTGACGATTTCAAGCAGTTGATAATACTCTTCCCATGTACGCAAAAGTTCGTATTCGAGCTGCACTTCTGCGGTCATCGTTCTATTTCCTTGGGGATACCTGGCATTCATGCGTAGATCCACCTTTCCACAATCACTCTCCTAGGCACAGCCACAGGCATCGACTTTGTCTGAAACATTGCAACTATCGGAGTAGGAGTTGGGTACCGGAATATGTTCGTCGCCGTTGGCTGCCGCATGGTTACAGTTTGTCGTTCATGCCAGAAAATGATGGGCAGCACTATTGCTAGTGCTATGAAGCCGGTGGCCGTGACGAATACTATAGCTAGCATTTCCAACAATTCATACACCTGTCGATACGTGTATCAACGAATTATACGCGTCCATTAATATGACTTTCGACTATGACGATACACTTTTAAACACAGCTAGACACATCATTTGTCGATGAACATGGATAAGGACCTCTTCAACTGGCTGAAAACCAGGTCGGCCGAGATCGACGAACGCATCTCAGAACTGAAGAGCCTTGTCTTGAAAGGAGAAAAAAAGAATGACTGATGAATCATTAAAGAAATGGCTGGAATCACGGTTCTCCAAAATAGAGCAACGGATAGGTGAGCTCGAACAGACAATTTCGGAGAGCAAACAACCAAGGATGCGCATCGCTTGGTACAGAACCCTTCTGGGAATGACTGAACTCGGAGGGAAAGCAGGGACGGAGAAGCTCGCCGATCACATCGGTGTAAGCAGAAGCGTCATCAGCGAATACTTGAACAGGATGGAGGAGGAGGGTATCGTAAAACGCGACTTCAACGAAGACCCAAGCGACACTTCACGCTACGTCTGGCAGATTGACTGGAACGTTCTTCCTCCCGAGATTGCCTCACGCCTCCGGAAAAAATGACGGACGGCGGTCCAAGTCGTCTTGGTTAGAGGTCAGCGTCCAGTATCAGCCATCAACTCATGGAATTATTGGGACTCTGTAGAAGTTCGAAAGTAGCGGCTTGACCGACGCCGCCATCTCATCCACGTCGCAATCCGAACATGAAGGATCCAGTCGCACTGGCACTCTTCTTCCCTGGTCGCTGAGTTCGACCTCGAGTATCGCATGCCCCTGCATGCTTCTGTCTTTGTTAGTTTGAGTGTCAAGGTACGTTCCAGCGGGAAGTACTAGAAAGTACATTCGCCGAAAGGCGAGGCTGGCCAGCATCGACGCTAGTAGAACGACTTTGCAGTCACAGTCGCCGCCTGCCTTGATTGTCTCCCATGGCCATCTGACGTGTTCTCCGAAGGTCTCGCCTTTGTAGACCACCTTATCTCGGGAGTATTCGAAGACTAGCGTTAGCAGTCTCAATTGATCTTGGAATGAGAGTTCCTGCGCGTCCTGGGGTTTCTCTCCTCCAAGCGCCACTTGGCCAATCGTGGTGGTCAGTTGGTCGATTTCAGAGTATTCCGCATGGTCTTTTGCTTCAATCACCCTGCTGAGCATGGTCAAGGTCGCTTTCATGGTGCGTGGATCGAGGGAGGCTTGCGGTTCTTCTTTTACTGCTACCTGTTTTGTTCCACAATAGCAGCAAAACGTCTCATCGGCCCCAATGGTTCTCTTGCACGAAAGGCAGTTGCGCATCCGTTCAACGAACGCCGACTCCTTCTGAATTCTTCCCTTGCCCTGCAGGCGTGAAAGGGACTCCGTGACCTGTTGGAGGCTTATGCCTAATTCTTGTGACGCACGTGTAATCGAAATTTCTCCACGATGATCTGAAAGATAATTGAGAACACTATCGTCGACACTCACTGCAGGCGTCTGTGGTGTGATTGGGCCCAATTGAGACGCTGGTCTCTCTGGTGAGCGAAGTTCCTTCCTGGCTCCATCCGACGTCACTAAGGGTAGCCTTGCTGCCGGTTGTTGCGTTAGCGGGCTCCCACAGTTGTGGCAGAACGGAGACGAGATGAGATTGGTCGCGCCACAAGNNCAGTATGCCTGTCCCGGGGTTGAGGCTGCACCGCATTGTGGGCAAACATTCTTTGTGACCATCGGAACTTGCGCCTAAGACAGTAATCGTCACGTCACCCTTCTTTGATGACATGTAATGCTTTCGATTTGATGCTCAACATGATATCAGGCTGAACACGTCGCGAGAGTAGCGATAAGATGTGCCACTTGCTTTGGGCCGTGCTCATCCACTCATACTCGCTATTCACATCTATGGAGATGGAGGTAAACTAGATGCGCCGGCAAATCACAAGCACCATGTGAAGGAATCAAATAGTGCGCGTCTGAGAGTGTATCGACATAATCGGAAGCGTTATAAGCGGCTGCGTATAATAGTGTCGATACGTGTATCAACACAGGGGACAAGCATATGGAACTGTCAATGGATAAATTCGGCTTTGACACAAAGTCACTCGCCATAACGGCATCGATGTTAGGTGCTCAAGCAATCATGGGAACACTTGGACTCCCCGCAGTCATAACTAACATGACCCCTGAAAAGTTCGGGTTAATGACAGTCATCGTGGCTGGTCCACTAGGGTTTACGGCCACTCACATAGCTAACAAACTCCTAGGAAAGAAGGCGAACGCGATCAAGGTGAGCCTGGCGTCGTCCCTCAAGATGGATGCCGTCCGTGGAGCCATCTTCCTGGGATTGGAGATCGTCGTTGCCATGGCCGCCATCATGTTGCAGCTTTGAATTCCATGATATGGTCAACATAACCCTATCTAGCACCTCCACCTTTTCGCAAACGAAAAGCCAGTCAATAGCAACAGTTGATTTCATATTGAAAAATCACAGCCTTCTGGTTTTGTTCATTCTGATTGTGATGGTCTTCTGGATTTCTCCGAGCGCCCATGCCGCACCCACCCTCACGATTAGTCCGCCATCACAAACGGCATCCCAGGCTTCTACGGCATCTTATACTGTCAGCCTGAATGGTGGAGCTGCTAATGCCACCTATGCCCTTACCATGTCAGGATTGCCTGCGGGTGTGGGTTACTCGTTCTCACCATCAACGATTGGAGCGAGTGGAAGTAGCTTGCTGGCCATCCAGAAATCTACTTCTCTCCTGTACTGTCCCGGTAGTTATTCGTTCACCGTTACTGCCACGAATGTTGCGGTTGGGTCGGACCGCGCATCGGCATCCGCGACTCTTATTGTGACACAAGCCGGTCCACCGCTCTCAGTTTCAGTTTCTACCGACAAGTCCGCTTACACCACTAATGAAAACGTCACGATTTATGTTTCAATCAATGCTGCTGCTGAAGGGACGCTGACGGCTTCGCCTCCTTCAGGTGCACCCACTGCATTTCATTATCAATATGCTAGCTCCGCTTCATTCACGAAGTCTTTCTCAACTGCAAACCAACCCACGGGCAGGTGGACGGTTACATTACAGGCGGACGATTACTGCGGCGGGTCCAGCAGCGCAGTTGCATATTTCGATCTTGTCGCAGACACTTACCCTGTTTCAATTTCGTTGTCCGGCATTCCATCCTCAGTGTTAGTTATCATCCAGGTTGAT
This sequence comes from Candidatus Bathyarchaeota archaeon, assembly GCA_003152955.1. Next base: position 1,615 of record PMBQ01000149.1, on the reverse strand, counting down.
GGTCAGAATCAGGGAAGCATGGGTGGATCAGAAACCAAGTCGCTGAGTTTCAAGGTCGGCACTCAGCACTCGATATCTGTAGATCAGTATGTGAAAGGTGATGCGGGTGTACGCTATTTCGATTCGCAGAATAGCTGGAGCGTTGGATCCGCTAGCAGTCACACTTTCACTTACGTCGCTCAGTATTATTTCACCGTCGGAACTAACCCTGACGGGCTCATTCAGATCAGTGGCGCCGGATGGTACAGCGCAGGTAACCAATTTCAGGAAGGGGCTCCGCAGATCGTCAACAATCCTGCAAGTGCACCATATTCATTCTCACGCTGGGAGCTTGACGGGGTTCCACAACTCGGAAACCCCATAACAATTACGATGGATAAGCCTCACACCGCTATGGTGGTATACCAAGTATCCGCAGTGACAACAATTGTGTTCACGAGTACCAGTGCTCAAACTTCCACGACTAGTGTGACAAGCACAACAGTGGCTACCGGCACCACATCTTCTACAAGCATTGTAACTCAAACAGGTAGCAAAATCGTATCGAACTTCATAACAAGTGGTATGACGACTGAACAAACAACAACGATCTTCACGTTCATCTCTCAAACCTTGACGTCTACCCTCGCGATTATGCAATTCGAGGATCCGAACTTGGAAGTCGGACTCGGATCAATTCTGATAGTCTCAGCACTGGTTATTGTAATCACTCTCGTTAGACGATCAATGCCCCGAAAGCAGATCGCCTGCGGTAACTGCGGATTCAGGAACCCGCCTGCAGTAACCTCGTTCTGCGTCAATTGTGGTCAATCACTCAAGGGGGGGCGATCTCGATGAAGTGGCCTTTGAGAAGACCTGTTCTATTGACAATCTTCGCCCTCACATCAGTAGCCTTCCTAAGTCTGGTGGCCGTTAGCGCTGTTCAAGTGGCTCAAATCACATCAACTCCAACGTTCACCGTTTCGACAACCACGACACTGCCGGTTGCCACTGCAATGACCGTGACAACAACAACGACTCAATATACGAACATAACCAACATCCTCAAGTCAACGTCGACTGAGGGCACAAAGACTGCAACTGTGTACTCTACGGCCACGACAACGATCAATTCGGCTACAACAGCCTATACGGGGAAGTCAACAACTTCGACGTCCACGACTTCCCTAATCGCGCCGACACAAATACTTGGAAACGCGTTGGGAGAATTGCTTGTAGGATTAGCTGGCGTCGCAGCCATAGCAACAATACTCGTTCCCAAGATTGTCGCGGCCCCAAGAAGAGGCTTAGTTTGTGAGAAATGTGGCCACCGGAACCCGCCATTCGTCAGGTCTTTCTGTACTGGATGTGGCGAAGCACTCAAGCGATAAGTCGACACACCGTGCAGGAAAATCATTCGCTCGGGCTCCAGAGTAGCATCTTCATCCCACCACTGTGAATTCGACTCGAGGGGTCCGTTGTGTATGCAGCTTTTCTAAGCAGAGACGAAGAGGAAATGTGCTAGTCTAGTTAAATTTGTACTCAGTCGCAAAAGCGTTTTGCATAAATGTAAACTGCGGAAGCTTTCAGGTTCAGTGGTATTATTTGAAGATGAAAGCTATTTCGAAAACTGTTC